>JACDEN010000103.1:3848-8000 GCA_013816415.1 Planctomycetota bacterium | reverse complement strand
CAGCCGGACCACGCGGCTGCCGATGGCGCGCCACAGCGCTTCGACCGCCGCCAGCGCCGGCGCCGGCGTCGCCGCGACTGGCGTCACCACGGTGACGCAGCCGCGGAACAATCCGGGATCGGCATGCTCGAGCCCCTGGCGATGGCTGCCGGCCATCGGATGGCTGCCGACGAAACGGTCGCCGAGCGCGGACAGCTCGCTGACGATGCGGTTCTTGGTCGAGCCGACGTCGGTGATGATCGCGGCGGTGCTGGCGGCGACCGTCCGGACCGCATCGACGATGGCTCCGACCGGCGTGCAGACCACGGCGATCCCGACGTCCGCGGCCTCGTCGATACGCTCGATCGCCGTGCCGTATCCGAGCGCCTGGGCCTGGCGGGCGACCTCGGGCCGGCGGTGATGGAGGAGCACCCGCCACCCCAGACCGGCGAGGGCGGCGGCGAGGCTACCGCCCATCAGTCCGATCCCGGTCACCAGCACGGAAGGTCCGGACGCGGTCATGGGCGGGAGGTTGTGGGGCCTGGCAGCGGGCGCAAGACACCCGGCGGATGACGTGTTTCCTCAGTCGGGTCACCCTAGCCGTAATTGCTAATATCGTAATAGATCATATCCGCCCGGAATTGGTGGAATCCCCTGGAATCAGAGGCGGCTCCAACGGCGATTCGGGGCGCGAACCCCGCTGTTCCTCCTGCCATTGACCCCGCAGGGGCTGGATCTATCGTCGTCTCCCCCGTTCGTTTCCCCGGTCGATGTGGCCGGAGCGAATGGTGTGAGGTCACATGCCCCGCACGCGCTTCATCGCCGGCAACTGGAAGCTCAACCTGACCGCCGATGAGGGCGTCGCGTTGGTCCAAGGCCTTGCCAAGACGCTTCCTACCGATGCGCGCTCGGCGCGCGCCGAGGTCGCGGTCTGTCCGACGGCGCTCGCCCTGGCCGCGGTCGTGGCTGCTGCCAAGGGCACCGCGGTCGGCGTCGGCGGACAGCACTGCCATTGGGATGAGAAGGGCGCCTTCACCGGCGAGATCTCGGCGAGCCTGCTGAAGGCGGCCGGCGCGCGCTACGTCATCATCGGCCACAGCGAACGCCGACAATTCTTCGGCGAGACCGACCAGACCGTCAACAAGCGCCTCAAGGCGGTGCTCGCGCAGGCGCTGGTCCCGATCGTCTGCGTCGGCGAGACCCTGCCCGAGCGCGACGGCGGCAAGCTGCAGGAAGTGCTCGCGCGCCAGGTGAAGGGTGCCCTCGACGGTCTGCAGGCGTCGCAGCTCGAGACCCTGGTCATCGCCTACGAACCGGTGTGGGCGATCGGCACCGGTCGCACCGCCACCAGCGCCCAGGCGCAGGAGGCGCACGCCTTCATCCGCGGCCTGCTGACCCAGGCCGTCGGCCCGCTCGCGAGCCGCGTGCGCATCCAGTACGGCGGTTCGGTGAAGCCGGACAACGCGCACGAACTGCTCGCGATGCCGGACGTCGATGGCGCGCTGGTCGGCGGCGCCAGTCTGAAACTCGCTGATTTCGCCGCGATCTGCGCGGCCGCCTATTCCGATACCCCAGCCAAGGCCGCCCCGTGATCGAGACCCTGACCTTCACCCTCCATATCCTGCTGTGGCCGCTGTGCGTGGTCATCGTCGGACTGATCCTCCTGCAGGGCGGCGCCGGCGACATCTCCAGCGCCTTCGGCGGCGGCGGCCAGCTCGACAGCACGCTCGGCGTCGGCGCCGGCCGCAAGATGGCGAAACTGACCGGATGGCTGGCGGCGATCTTCATGGCGACGGTGGTGTTCCTCGCCATCCCGCACAAGGGTCTGGCCTCCTCCGGCAGCACTCCGAGCACCGCGCCGTCGACCTCCGCGACCGGGATCGTGCCCAAGGACAAGCCAGCGGTGATGTCCACCGGCGATGGCAAGAAGCCGCCGGTCGAGGGCTCGAGCGAGGCGAAGGTGGTCGAGACGGATCCCGAGCATTCCTCGCTTCCCGCCGTCGTCCCGAACGACGCGCAGCCGGTCGAGGCTGCGAAGCCGGTCGCCCCGCCGGCACCAGATGCGGCCAAGCCGCCTGAAGCGAACAAGCCGCCCGACGCCGTTCAGGCTCCGACCGAACCCGCTCCGGCTCCCGCCCCCGCGAAGTGAACCGCCGAGGACGCCCCATGTCGACGACCACCGACACCATCGGCGCTGCGACGGGCACGGCGGCCAGCGCCGGGGGTGACATCCTGTACCGCGTCGACGCGAAGAAGGTGCGTGCTGAGATCGGCAAGGAGCGCCTGATCGCCATGTTCAGGAAGATGCTGCTGGTGCGGCATTTCGAGGAGCGCGCCGACCAGAATTACAAAGCGAAGAAGATCGCCGGCTTCCTGCATCTCTACATCGGGCAGGAGGCGGTGGCGACCGCATTCTATGACCACCTCAAGCCCGGGCGTGACTACACCGTCACCAGCTATCGCTGCCACGCGCAGGCGCTGCTCGCCGGACTCGATCCCAAGGAGCTGATGGCCGAGCTGTTCGGCAAGGTCACCGGCAACGTGCGCGGCAAGGGCGGCTCGATGCACTTCTTCTCCAAGGAGAAGGGCATGCTCGGCGGGCACGGCATCGTCGGCGGACAGATCCCGGTCGGCACCGGCGCCGCGTTCACCGCGAAGTACCTCGGCAACGGCGGCGTCTCGCTGACTTTCCTCGGCGACGGCGCCTCGCCCCAGGGGACGTTCCACGAGAGCCTGAACATCGCCGGGCTGTGGCGCCTGCCCGCGATCTACCTGATCGAGAACAACATGTACGGCATGGGCACCGCGTGCTCGCGCGCGGTCGCGGTGAAGAACATCGCCGAGGCCAAGGCCCCTGGCTACAACCTGACGTCCTTCACCTACGACGGTCTCGACCTGTACGCGTCGTGGAAGGTCGCGCAGGAGGCGATCGCGCTCGCGCGGCGCAACGAGCCGGTGCTGATCGAGGCCAAGACCTACCGCTACCGCGGCCACTCGGTGTCCGACCCCGCGCTCTACCGCTCGAAGGACGAACTGGCGAAATACCAGGCGCTCGACCCGATCGAGCGCATCAAGGCCGATCTCATCGCCGAGAAGTGGCTGAGCGCCGACGAGGCCGAGCGCATCAACGAGGAGACGCTCGAGCGCATCCAGGCCGCTGTCGCCTTCGCCGACGAGAGCCCTGAGCCGCCGCCGTCCGAACTCACCCGCCATGTGTACGCCGAGTAGCCCGAGATGACCAGCGCCGCCATCCTGCAGCCCCGCCGCGCATCACGTCCGCTCGACGCGAAGGTCGAACCGATCAACGGCTTCAAGGCCGTCCCCGTCGGCGACGGCTATCAGCTCGCGAGCATGCGCATGGCGCTGTGCCAGGCGCTGTACGAGGAGATGAAGCGCGACGAGCGCGTATTCGTGATGGGCGAGGAGGTCGCCGAATACAACGGCGCCTACAAGGTGACCAAGGGTCTGCTCGAAGAATTCGGCGCCAAGCGCGTCATCGACACGCCGATCACCGAATCCGGATTCACCGGCCTCGCTATCGGCGCGGCGATGACCGGGCTGCGCCCGGTGATCGAATTCATGAGCTGGAACTTCTCGTTCCCCGCCTTCGACCAGATCATCTCCAACGCCTCGAAGATGTGCTACATGACCGGCGGCATGTTCCCGATCCCGCTGGTGATGCGCGGCCCCAACGGCGCGGGCCCGCGCGTCTCGAGCCAGCACAGCCACTCGGTCGAAGCGCTGTACGCGCATTTTCCCGGTCTGATCGTCATCTCGCCGTCGAACCCGTACGACGCCAAGGGGCTGCTCAAGAGCGCGCTGCGCCAATCCAATCCGGTGTGCTTCCTCGAGAACGAGATGCTCTACAACTTCGAGCAGGAGATCCCGGTCGCCGAATACCTGGTCGAGATCGGCAAGGGCCGCGTCGCGCGCGAGGGGCGCGACTGCACCATCGTCGCGATCAGCCGCTGCGTCCATTGGGCGCTCGAGGCGGCCACCGAGCTCGCGGGAGCCGGCATCGACTGCGAGATCATCGACCCGCGTACCATCAAGCCGCTCGACATCGACCTGATCGCGTCCAGCGTGCGCAAGACCTCGCGACTGGTCATCGTCGAGGAGTGCTACCGCACCGGCGGCGTCGGCGCCGAGATCGCGGCGCAGATCCAGGAACGC
>JACDEN010000103.1:0-3838 GCA_013816415.1 Planctomycetota bacterium | reverse complement strand
AGATCGAGGCCGAGGTGATCGACCCGAGAACCCTGCGCCCGCTCGACCTCGACACGATCCTCGAGTCCGTGCGCAAGACCAACCGCTGCGTGATCGTCGAGGAGGGCTGGCCGCACGGCGGCGTCGGGGCCAACCTCGCCGCGCTGATCCAGGAGCAGGCCTTCGACCACCTCGACGCGCCGATCGGCCGCGTCACGACCACCGAGAACCCGATGCCCTACGCGGCCAACCTCGAGCACGAGACGCTGCCGAAGCCGCACCGCATCGTCGCGGCGGTGAAGAAGGCGTGCTACGTATGAGATGTACTGAGTTCTGTGTTCTGGGTTCTCCGTCTTCCGATGACGCAATCATCAGTGCTTCCGGGCGGCTCCCGCCGTCGACGCAGAACGCAGAACACAGAACTAAGAACCGTTCTGCGTCCTCCGTTCTGGGTTCTCCGTCCTCCGACGACGCTAGCTTCATCGTTTCCTCGCGGCTCCGGCTGTCGACGCAGAACGCAGAACGCTGCACCCAGAACGGTCTCTCATGATCATCGAACAAAAAATGCCTGCTCTTTCTCCGACAATGACCGAGGGGACGATCGTGTCCTGGCGGATCAAGCCGGGCGACGTGGTAAAGAGCGGGCAGGTGATGGCCGAGATCCAGACCGACAAGGCGGTCGGCGAGTGGGAGTGCCTCGACGGCGGGACCGTCGCGGCGATCCTGATCCCCGCCGGCACCGCGACCAAGGTCAACGCCGTCGCGGCGGTGTTCACCACCAAGCCCGGCGAAGATGCCAAGGCGGCGATCGAGAAGGCGACGAAGGCGAACGAGGCGCTCGTCAACGGCGCGGCGGCAGCGCCGACCGCGGCTCCTGCCGCGCAGCCCGCGAAACCCACGGCGGCACCGTCGACTCCGACTCCAGCGGCTTCCGCTCCCGCGTCCGGTCTGGCGAAGGGCGCCCGTGTCAGCCCGGTCGCATCGCGCATGGCCGCGTCCAGCGCGCTCGATCTGTCGCGCATCCGCGGCACCGGCCCCGACGGCCGCATCATCAAACGCGACATCGAGAAGGCGCTCGCCGACGGCTCCGCGAAGATCGGCTCCGGCGGCTCAGCCAAGGACGCGAAGCCGAAGCTGAATCCGTTCCGTGCAGACGGTGCGGCGGTGGTCGAGGTGCCGCTGACCACCATGCGCGCCGCGATCGGCCGCAGGCTGCTCGAAGCCAAGACCCAGATCCCGCACTTCTACGTCACCGAGCGCATCAACTGCGCGAACCTGGTCGCGCTGCGCGATCAGCTCGCCGGCATCGAGGGCGTCAAAGTCACCTACAATGATCTGGTCGTCCGCGCATCCGCGCTCGCCCTGCGCATGCATCCCAAGGTCAATGCCACCTGGCACGGGAACCTGATCAGGCAGCACGACTCCGCCGACATCTCGATCGCAGTGGCGATCCCCGACGGCCTGATCACCCCGATCCTGTTCAAGGCCCACGCGCTGAACGTCCGCCAGATTTCCGAGGCGGTGCGCGAGCTCGCGAAGAAGGCCCAGGCCGGCAAGCTCAAGCCCGCGGAATTCGAGGGCGGGACGTTCACCATCTCGAACCTCGGGATGTTCGGCATCGAGGAATTCTCGGCGATCATCAATTCGCCGCAGACCGCGATCCTCGCCGTCGGCGGCATCAAGGACGAGGCGATCGTCCGCGACGGCGCCGTGGTTCCCGGGAAGACCATGCGGCTGACCCTCTCCGCCGATCACCGCGCGGTCGACGGCGCGCTCGGGGCAGCCTTCATGAAGACCCTGCGCGAACTGCTCGAGGCGCCCGCGGCGTTGTTGATCTGAAGAAGTTGGTGGTTGGTGGTTGGTGGTGACAGCCGACTCCATCCCTCAACCACAAACCACCAACCGCTCACCACCAACCCAGAAAGTCCCCAATGCCTGATTTCGACGTGCTCATCATCGGCGCCGGACCCGGCGGCTACGTGGCCGCGATCAAGGCGGCGCAGCACGGCAAGAAAGTCGCGATCATCGAACGCGAGAACCTCGGCGGGGTCTGCCTGAATTGGGGCTGCATCCCGACCAAGGCGCTGCTCAAGAGCGCGGAGATCCTCGACACCTTCAAGCATGCCGCCGAGTTCGGCATCCAGGCCAAGGACGTGAAGCCGGATTTCGTGCAGATCATCAAGCGCTCGCGCGAGGTCGCGGCGCAGATGTCCAAGGGCATCGAATTCCTGATGAAGAAGAACAAGATCACGACGCTCTTCGGCACCGCGACGCTGGTCTCGTCCGACACCGTCGAACTGGTCGCCAAGGACGGCGCCAAGCGCATCAGCGCGTCGAACATCATCATCGCCACCGGCGCGCGCGCGCGCACCTTCCCGCATCTGCCGGTCGATGGGAAGACCGTGTTCCATTACCGCGAGGCGATGAGCCTGCCGGCGCAGCCGAAGTCGCTGCTGTGCATCGGCGCCGGCGCCATCGGCATGGAGTTCGGCTACTTCTACCAGACCCTGGGCACCGAGGTGCACATCGTCGAGGTGCTCGACCAGGTGCTGCCGGTCGAGGACGCCGAGGTGGCGAAGCTGGTCGAGCGCTCGTTCACCAAGGCGGGGGCCAAGGTCCACACCGCGACCAAGGTCACGAAGCTCGAGGTCACGTCCTCCGGCGTCACCGTCCATCTCGACAAGGGCGGCGCCGCCTCGACCGTGCAGGTCGAGAAGGTGCTGGTCGCGGTGGGCATGGTCGCGAACACCGAGAAGCTCGGACTCGAAGCCGCGGGCGTGCGCTTGGATGAGCGCGGCTTCATCGCGGTCGACGAGAACTGCATGACCAGCGCCCCGGGCGTCTACGCGATCGGCGACTGCGCCGGGAAGCAGCTGCTCGCGCACAAGGCGAGCTTCGAGGGCGAGGCCGCGGTCGGCCACATCGCCGGACATCCGGCGCCGGTGAACTACGCGCAGGTCCCGGGCTGTACCTATTGCCAGCCGCAGGTCGCATCCGTCGGGCTGACCGAGAAGAAGGCGAAGGACAGCGGCCGCGCGATCAAGGTCGGGAAATTCCAGTTCGCCGCCTCCGGCAAGGCCAAGGCCGTCGGTCATCCCGAAGGCTTCGTGAAGCTGATCTTCGACGCCGAATACGATCAGCTGATCGGCGCGCATCTTGTCGGCTACGACGCGACCGAGCTGCTCGCCGAGCTCGGCCTGGCGATGAAGCTCGAGTGCACGGCGCGCGAGATCATGGAGACCATCCACGCGCATCCGACGCTCTCCGAGGCGGTGATGGAAGCCGCCGCCGACGCGCTGGGGCAATGCGTCCACCAGTGACGGGAATGATCGGATCGAACCGCCACGGCGCCACGACGCCACGGTGGACAGCCTGGGGAAGAAGACCGCCGACCGGGTATTCCGACGGGGTATCGGGAGCCGTCATCACCCCTGTGGCGCAGTGGCGCCGTGGCGGTTCCATCTGATGTCCGGCTTCATCGAACCGCGGCCGGATCTGATCACGCCGAATCCCGGCGGACGCGACGACCCGCTCGGCGAGTCGGTCCTCGATCCGGGGCTTCCGTGGCTGCGCATCTTCGAGCCGGATATGGTGCGTCTGGTCATCGGCCGCCATCAGGATCCGGAGCGCGAGGTGCTCTGCGATCAGGCGCGCCGCGATGGCGTGCCCATCCATCGGCGGGTCGCCGGAGGTGGTGCGGTGGTGCTCGCTCCGGGCATGGTGGTGGTCGCGGCGCGGCTGAAGAACACCCATGTCGGGACCACGTCCTACCTCGAACTGGTGAACGCGGCGCTCGCGCCAGCGGTCGAGACGGTGTGCGGCATCCGCCCCGTCACCCGAGGACTTGGCGACCTCGCCC
>JACDEN010000630.1 GCA_013816415.1 Planctomycetota bacterium | reverse complement strand
GCATGGGGGCATGGGGGCATGGGGGCATGGTTGACGACACCACGCGCACGATGGCCTGCTATCCTGCTATCCTGCTATCCTGCTATCCTGCTATCCTGCTATCCTGCTATCCCGCTATCCCGCTATCCCGCTATCCCGCTATCCTGCTATCCGCCCCGCCGCCTCGCTCCGCCCCTATGCCGACTTCGGCTCCAACTGTCCCTCGCGCGGCGCCGCCATCGGCAGCCGGGCGCTGACCTGCGAGTAGTAGCCGTAGCTGGCTTCGACCGCGCGTTCGCCGTTGAGGACTACGCCTGAGATCTTCTGGCTGAGCGGCGCGAGGCGCGCGAGGGCCGCCTTGATGTTGGTCTTGGTGGTGAAGCGGTCGCGGACCACCAGCACGATGCTGTCGACGACTTCGCCGACGATCACCGCGTCCGAGACCGGCACCAGCGGCGGCGTGTCGAAGATCACGTAGTCGTAGGACTGGCGCCAGCCGAAGAGCAGCTCCTTGAGCTGGGGGCTGTGCAGCAGGTCGCCCGGGTTGCGCGGCCGCGCGCCGGCGCCCAGGAAATCGAGATTCTGGTAGGTGGTCTGGACCATGCGCACGCCCTTCTCGCCCTCGAGCGCGGTGCTCAGGCCGCGTTCGCCGGATTCGCCGAGCTGCAGGTGCAGGGTCGGCTTGCGCAGGTCGGCGTCGACCAGCAGGACCTTGGCGCCGGTCGAGGCGAGGCTCACCGCGAGGCGCGCGGCCACCGTCGACTTGCCTTCGAACGGACGGCTCGAGGTGACCATCAGGCAGTGGCAGCCCGCGTCCTGCCGCCGGGCCAGGCGGATCGATGCGCGCAGATTGCGGAAGGCTTCGGCGAGCGCGTGCGGACGTTCGGGATCGCCTTCGCGTCCGAGGGGCGCGAGGTGGGCGATGCGCGGCGTCTTGCCGAGCAGCGGCAGGCGGGTGAGCACCTGCGCCGCGACCGCGCCGCGCACGCGGCTGTCGAGGCCTTCGAACACCAGCGGAACCGCGAGAGCGGCAGCGAAACCAGCGACCAGCGCGATCGCCAGGAACTTCAGGCGGCTGATGTTCACCGGCTTGCTGGTCGAGTGCGAGGGATCGACGACGCCGATCTGCTGCACATTGAGGTGGCTCGAGACCTCCTCCTCGCCCTTGCGGGTGAGCAGGCGTTCGTAGAGGTTGGCGCGCGATTGGGTGTCGCCGCTGAGCGCCTGCAGCTCGGCGAGGTTCTCGCGGTACTTGCCGAGATCCTTCTCGCGCTGGGCGATGCGCGAGGTCACGTCGTCGAGCTGGATGGTCAGCTTCTGGTGGTCGTTGGCGATGCCGGCGCGCGCCATCTCGACCGCGTCGGCGAGCAGCTTGCGTCCCTGCGTGATCTGGCTGCGGATCTCGAGCAGGCGCGGGTGGCGGTCCTGGTACTTCTGCGCGAGTGCGGTCTCCTTTCCGATCAGGTCGTAAAGCTGGCGCTGCTGTTCGATCACCACCGGATTGGTGCGGACCGGTTCGATGCGCAGCAGGTTGATCACGCGGTCGGCGGGTTCCTTCTGCTCGTCGGCCTTCGCCACCATGCCCATCAGCGCCTGGCTGGCGGCGAGCTGGGCGAGGAAATCCGAGCGCTTGCTGCCGAGATTCCCCACCTCCTCGGCCAGGAAGTTGTGGTCGGGGTCGGTGCTGAGGATGCCGTGTTCGGCGCGGAAGCGGGATTCGGTCAAGCGCGCCTCCTCCAGGCGCTTGTTCGCCTCGGTCACCTGATGGCTGAGGAAGTTGAGGGCGCCGCGCGAATGTCCGGACTCGCGCTCGTCCTGGCCGCGCAGGTAGGCTTCGATCACCGCCTGCAGTTGGCTCTGGGCGCGGACCGGGTCCTCGTTCTTGAGCGCCACCGAGATGATCCAGGTGTCGCGGCTGGTGGTCGCGGTGACGCGGTGCGAGAGGGTGGCGACGCGGTCGCGGCTCTTGGTGTACACCTCGTCGCCGTTGAAGGCCTCGGTCTTGACCGCCTCTCCGAGGACGACCTGGGACATCAGCAGTTCCTTCTGGGTGTTCAGCAGCGAATACTCGACCTTGCCGGTGTCCGGATCGACCTGCCACTGCACCGGCTTGTTGCCGCGCTCGACGCTCAGGCGCGCGCTCGCCTCGAACAGCGGCACCGTCCGCGAGGTCATGAACAGGACGAGCAACATGACGCCGAACCCGGCGATCGCGCTGGTCAGCGGCCGCCGGCTGACCAGGTCGACGACGTCTCCGAGGGTCAGCAGTTTGGGTGCCGGGCTCGCGCTCATGATGGACTCCAATGGCCTGCAGAATGGTCAGACGCCGCTGGCGGCGACCGGTTCCGGGAACCGATGCCAAGAGAATGTGAGACCAGGTTGGAACACAACCTGACAATCAGCGACTTTCCTCACGATCGCAGTCGCGGCGCTGCCAGCACCGGCTCGAGCCGCGTGTCTGAGCCGATAGTGGTCCAACCTTCGGTACAAAGGCGCTGAAACCCGCAGACCTCGCCCTCAGAATGCCTGCGTACCTCCGAAACAGCGGATCGAGGCGGTTGAGCCGATGGTGGATGCGGTGGTCGAAGCAATGAAACCGGGATCCCCCGATCGGGGCGCCGACGACCTCGGCGCCCTGTCGCGGTCGCGCGAGCTGTTCTCGTTCCTCGATCGCCAGCGGATCGCGTGGTGCGTGGTCGGCGACTGCTCGGACCTCGAGCGCACCATCCGCAGCGACATCGACATCGTCGTCGACGGCGCCGCGCTGCCGGGCATCGCCGCC
>JACDEN010000629.1 GCA_013816415.1 Planctomycetota bacterium | reverse complement strand
GCGCAGACGCGGGCACCGGCGCGGGCACGGGCAAAGCCAAAAAAGGAGGCGCGAAGCCCAAGCGTCCGGCGAAGGGCTGACCGCGTTTCTGCGCCCGGCGAAGCAGCCAGCGGGCTGGTAATCCCGCGTTTCCGTCTCCCGCAGCGCTCCGGAGAAGGTTGCAATGACCCCATCCGCTCGATACTTCGGGACCCCATGTGACGCAGGATGGCAATGGCGCAGTTGAAGGAATTGTTGGCGAGCCACTTATCGAAAGGCGACATCAGCGCCCGCGCGTTCGCGGAGCGCACCGGCATCAGCTACCCGACGCTCCTCGCCCTCCTGCACAAGGGCAGCGCGCCGCGCAAGCCCGAGCATCGTGAAGCGCTGCGGCGCGAACTCGGCATCGACCAGGACGCCTGGGCCTCAATCCTCGCGGCCAGCCAGAAGGACGGCGTCGACATCCCGGCTGACGGGCCGTTGACCCTGCAGCAGCTCGTGCTCAAGGCGCTGCTCGCCCAGGGATTCACCGAGCAGACCTTCGCGCGGCTGACCGGCATCCCCTACCCGACGATCATGGGCCTGACCCGCAAGGGAGCGACGCCGCGCGCCGACACCATCGCGGCCATCGCCGACAAGCTCGGCCTGACCGCCGAACAGGTCGAGGCCGCGCTCGCCCACAGCCGGGAAACGAAGCGCGGCTCCGGGGTGTCGTCGGATGGCGAGGGGACTTCCGCGGATGTCGTTGGTGATGACGGCCTCGCCGAGGACGTCCCGCATCTCGCGCAGCTGGTCGCAGACCATGTCTCGCGCGCCGGCGTCAGCATGGCCGCCTTCGGCCGCCAGCACGGGATCCCCTACCTGAGCCTGAACCGCCTGATCAACTTCGGTGTGCCGCCACGCCGCAAGGCCGTGCTCGAACCGCTTGCGATCGCCCTCGGACTGAGCGAGCGCATTTTCGAAACCAGCCTGATGAAGAGCAAGCGGTCGCCCGAGCCCGCCGAAGCCAGGCGACCCGGAGCCGATATGACCCCGCTGCAAGAGGCCCTCCATCGACTGGTGCAGGAGCGGGGCCTGACCACGAAGGCCTTTTCCGAACTCGCCGACCTGAGCGTGCTCACGGCGACCAAGCTGCTCAAGCACGGCGACCTGCCGGGACGCACCACCACCCACGACAAGCTGCGCAATCTGCTGCAGCTGACCCCGGAGGATTATCAGGAGCTGATCTCGCGCTCGCGCGGCGTCGGACGCGTCGAGGAACCGCGCAACGGCTCCGAGGAGCCCGCCGCTCCCGCAGCCCACCTCAACGGTTCGCAGCACGGACCATCGGCCGGAGAACTGGTGGAACTGATCGAGCGGCTGAATGCGCGTCAGCGCGACGCGCTGAAGCAGTTCATCCTCACGGTGATCTGAAGAGTCCGACGTCTGACGTCGGACATTCCCCGCCCTACTTACCTTCAGACCCGCGGCGCCGCGCTGGCTTCACGTCGTCCTCTTCCGACGTCTCGACCAGCACGCGCTCGGCGAGCGCGGCGATCTCATGGGGCGCGATGCGCGCGACGTCGGCGCGCGCGGCGTTGGCGGCTCCGGCGGCGGCGGCGTAGCGCAGCTGATCGGTCATCGCCATGCCTGACAGCCGCGCGTGGGCGAGGGCGGCGAGGTAGCAGTCGCCGCTGCCGATGGGATTCACTTCCTTCACCGTCGGCGGGGTGACGCGCCAGCGTCCTTTCGGATGACGCACGCGGATCTCCTTGCCGCCGTCGGTGAGGTGCAGTTCGGGGCAGATCTGCCAGCGCAGGTGCGCGGCCTTCTCGCCGTACTCCTGGCGGTTGGGTTTGGCGAGTCCGGGCGGATGGATGCCGTCGAGCGCCTCCTCCATCGCGGGACCGTACGAATCGACCCAGCACGGCTTGCCCGCGTGGTGGCAGACGTCGAGCAGCGTGCGGTAGAGCCCCCGGCACGACGCATCGGGCACTGATCCGCCGATGATCACCAGATCGACCGGTGCGAGCAGTCCGCGTACGCGCTGGACCAGCGCGCCGATCTCGGCGGCGGTGACTGCGAAGCCGCCTTCGAGGATGGTGGTGGTGCCGCCCTGCTGTCCGTCGACAGCCATGAAGCCGATGCGCGTGCGCGCCGCGGTCGGAACCAGGGCGGGCTCCATGTCCTCGGCGGACTCCAGATCCGCGAGCTGGTCGCCGCTCGGTCCGCCCGCGAATCCGACCGCGATCACGCGATGGCCGTGGCGCGCGAGCACGCGTCCGACGTTGAGGCCCTTGCCGCCGGCCGTGGGTTCGATGCGCGCGACGCGGTTGACCGCGCCCAGCGTCAGGCCCAGGTCCACGACATGGTCGAGCAGGGTGTTCGCGGTGATGGTCAGGATGGTGGACATGCGATGATTCGAGCGGAAAGCGATGGTCCTGCAATGGGCGAGGCCGGGATGGCGCGGCTGGAATCCAGCGTTTTTCCTGGAATGGAAGCAGGCCCGGCGGCGCTGTGGATTGGTGGATCGGCGACCGGCCGTCCCCGGCCTCCGCTACGCGCCATCCTCCGCCCGTTGATCCTCCTGCAGCGCTGCCGCATCCCCGTGCCGCGGCGTCCGCGCCAGGCACACCAGGGTGACGCGGAGCGCCCCGGCGGCGCGCAACGCGCGCGCAGCAGCGGATGCGGTGGCGCCGCTGGTCAGCAGATCGTCGACCAGCACCACGATCGGTGGCGCTTCAACGCACGAGAAGAGCTCATCGACGTTGCGGCGGCGCTCGGCCCAGGTCAGGCGGTGTTGTTC
>JACDEN010000628.1 GCA_013816415.1 Planctomycetota bacterium | reverse complement strand
CATCCCGGCGGTGCTCGCCTTCGGCGCCCCGGGCCCCGAGCAGCAGCCCTGGCTCGAGCTGCTCGAGCGCGGAGCGCTCCCTCCGGCCGATGCCCCGGGCGCACTGATGGCGCAGTCGGATTGGCAGCGCCTGCTCGACGAGTCGCTCGCCGCCGGCAAGGGCGACCACTGGCTGGCGTGGTGGCATCTCGGCAACATGCGGCTCGAGAACTGCGACGTGCGCGGCGCGAAGGAGGCGTGGCAGACCTCGCTCGCGCGCACGCGCACCGGCTGGACGCTGCGCAACCTCGCGGTTCTCGCGGCGCGCGCGACGATCAAGGTCCCCGAGGGCTCGGCCAAGCCCGGCCAGCCCGAACCCGCCTCGACGGAGGCCGCCGACCTGCTCGGCCAAGCCTGGGACGCCGGCCCGAAGATCGCGTCCCTGGCGATCGAGTACGCGTGGATGCTGGTGGCGACCGAGCAGAACGAGCGGCTCTTCGCTTTCGCGAAGACGCTGCCGGAAGCGATCCGCAATAACGAGCGCCTCCGCATCCTCTCCGCCTTCGCCGCCCTGAACGTCGGCGCGATGGACCAGGTCGAAGCGATCTTCAGCCAGGAATTCGCCACCATCCGCGAGGGCGAGGTCACGCTCACCGACATCTGGTTCGGATACCACGAGCGCAAGATCGCGCTCGCCGAGAAGATCCCGATGGACGCCGCGCTGAAGAAGCGCGTCCGCAAGGAATTCCCGCCGCCGCAGCGGTTGGATTATCGGATGATCCAGGAAATCGTCTAAGCGCGGAGACGCGCTTAGACGCGCTTAGACGCGCTTAGACGCGCTTAGACGCGCTTAGACGCGGTCGGCTATCGGCTATCGGCTATCGGCTATCGGCCGACAACCGACAACCTTCACCGCTTTCCCTTCCGCCATCGCGAGAACGCGGCCGGGCATGAAAAACCCAACCGCGCGCCGATCTCCTTATCCGATCGCCCATCCGCGCGCATCTGCGCGACGCTCTGCAGGCGGCACTCATCCACATACCGATGTACCGTCATCCCGGTGTGGCGCTTGAACAATCTCAGGAAATGGAATTTGCTGAACCCGGCGATGCGCGCGAGGTGCGCGAGCGTGACGCCGTTGCCGGCGGTGTGGGCGATGTGACGCTTGATGGCCTCGATCGCCAGTTCCTGCAGCGTGCCATCGGCGGCTGCAGCAGGAGGGGGTTCGACGATCAGTCCGACGATCGCTGCCACCGCGCCGATCAGCCGTGCACGCGCGAGACCCTGCGACGTCGCGGCGATGCGCCGCGCGTCGCCGATCGCCCGCTGCAGATCCATGCCGACGTCCTCGGGTCGCACCGCGCGATTCAGACGGCCAGGAATCATGCGGCCGTCGGTGACGCGCAGCGTGCGCGCGAAGGCGCGGTCCTCGACGATCGAGATCCACAGGTGCAGCGCGTCGCGGGTCTCGATCCCGTAGCCGTCGTCGTGCGGCTCGAAGCGGTCGAAGAAGAACACCATCCCAGCGGAGCAAGGATAGGCGGCGTCACCGTGCCCGTAGACCGACGTTCCCGACAGCGGCACCAGCAGTTCCTGGTGCGGATGCGCGTGGCTGGCGACGCGTCCCCGCCGTGGTACCGCCGATGCTTCGACCGGAATGATGCTGCTGACAACCCGCCAGTGCTCCGCCGCCACCAGCCCTGCCGTCACACCCGCAGTGAACTCGCTGTCTTCCAAGGGTTTGTGTCCAAGCTGCAGGTGAGCAATAATAGTTAACATACCGCAACCTCGGTGTTTTGACAACCAGCGAAAAAACCGCACAAAGTCATCTATTGCCATCGACTCAATGCCAATATCCGTCCTAGCCGATAGCCGATAGCCGATAGCCGATAGCCGATAGCGATTGTCCCCGCCCTCAACCGCCCGAGGTCCCCATGCCCACCGCCACCTCCGTCTCCCAACTCGCCCTTCACGGCGGCGCTCCCGCCGTCAACCGATCGGCTCCGGCCTGGCCGATCGTCGGCGAGCTTGAAGTCAGTTGGATGGAAGCGGTGGTGCGCAGCGGCGCCTGGAGCTGGAACGGCCCGCACGAGACCGCCTTCGTCAAGGAGTTCGCGCAGTTCATCGGCGCGAAGCACTGTCTGCTGCTCTCCAACGGCACGGTCACGCTGCAGTGCGCGCTGCAGGCGGTCGGCGTCGTGCCAGGGGACGAGGTGATCGTGCCGGGGCTGACCTGGGTGGCGACCGCGCAGGCGGCGTTCGACATCGGCGCCAACGTGGTGTTCGCCGACATCGATCCGGAGACGCTGTGCCTCGACCCGCAGGCCTTTGAGCGCGCGATCACGCCGCGCACCAAGGCGGTGATCCCGGTGCACCTCTATGGCGCGATGTGCGACATGGACGCGATCATGGAGATCAGCCGTCGGCGCGGCATCAAGGTGGTCGAGGACGTGGCCCACCAGCATGGTAGCCGCTGGCGCAACGTTGGCGCCGGCGCGATCGGCGACATCGGCAGCTTCTCGATGCAGCAGTCGAAGGTGCTCACCTGTGGCGAAGGCGGCGCCATCACCACCAACGATTCCAAGGTCAACGACATCGTGCATTGCCTGAAGCACGTCGGGCACGACGCCAACATGGTCGCCGGCAACCGCTACGGCCACAATTACCGCGGCACCGAGATGCAGGCGGTGCTGCTGCGCGGCGGGCTGCGGCGGCTGGCCGAGCAGACGTGCCTGCGCGAGGAGAACGCCGCGCGCATCACGGCCGGACTCGCGAAGATCGGCGGCCCGC
>JACDEN010000102.1 GCA_013816415.1 Planctomycetota bacterium | reverse complement strand
ACGTCTGCTCGACGACCGGCTCGCCCCAGGTCGCGATCTCCTTCAGCCGCTCGCCGTAGAGCAGCGCGACCAGGGCGACGATGACGACTCCGACGGCTAAGCCGCCCCACAGCCCACGGCGATGCATGCGGTACCACCGCGCCCATCGCTCGCGCAGGGTGTCGCGGTGCGCGCTCACCGCGAGTCCCGCCTGGTAATGCGCCAGGTCCTCGATGAAGGATTCGATGGTGGCATAGCGCGACGCGGCCGCCGGCTCGATCGCCTTCAACGCGATCGCCAAGAGCGGCGCCGGTATCGCCGCGCGTTCAGCCGCGGTCGGCGCATCGATGGTGCCGGAGCGCTTCTTCCTCCAGAATTCCTCGGCGTCGTCCGACCAGGTCGGGAAGCGCAGGGTGAGCGCGTGGAACAACGTCGAACCCAGGCAATAGATGTCGCTCAGGCGATCCGCGCGCTCCATGCGCGCCTGTTCGGGGCTCATGTAGAGTGGAGTCCCGTACAGCCTGGGGGCCGCATCATCGAGCCGCGTGGCGCTGCCCCAATCGACGAGCAGGATCTCGCCGAAACCGCCGAGCATGATGTTGTCCGGCTTGATGTCCTGATGGACGATGCCGCGATGGTGGGCGAAGGCGACGGCGTGCGCGACGCCGATGAAGATGCTGACCACGGCGTTGAACGAGCGGATCCGCGGCGAGCGCTCGTCGCGCGACGAGCTTGCGAGCTCGCCTCCGAGCGACTGGCCCTCGATGCGCTTCATGGTGAAGTACACCTGGCCACTCGCGTTCACGTCGATGTCGTGGACGGGGAGCACGTTCGGGTGCTCGAGCGACGCCGCGATCTGCGCCTCCTCGAGGAAGTGGTCGATATCCTGCGGATCCGATTGATCGAGGATCTTCACCGCGACTTCCCGCTTCAGATCGCGGTCGACGACGGCGTAGACCCGCGCGGTGGCGCCGGTGCCGAGCAGGTTGCGGACCTGGAAGCGCTCCTCGGCGGCCGCCACGCCAGGCTGGGCCCGGGCGTGGAGCCGATCGATCAGGCTGGGACCCGAGAGGACGGGCGCGGCGTCAGAGGCGGGCTGGACGGCGGCGGCCGTCTCCGCCGACGACGTGTGGAACGCCTCCGCCGAGAACTGGTCCGAAGCGACGGTCTGTCCGAGCTTCCGCTTCAGGTCATCGGGACTCGGGACGGCGTCGTTGGATGCGCTTGGGAGGTTCATCGTCCCTGGGGGTCGTACCCAGAGGATACCCCGGGATCGCGTGGGCGGCTACCTGCGGGCCCGCTCACGGTCGCGCCAGCTGCTCGCTGCGCCAGCCGGCGAACCGCTCGAGCACCGGATCGACCGTGCTGTCGCGTCGGAAACGTTCCACGGCGAGCATAGGCGCGGTACGACGCGAGCGCCGCCTCGGGACGAAGTCACCAGGATCGACGATCACCGTTTCCGCGCAGGGCGATTGATATCCGTGGCGTCCGAAACGGTCCCGCTAGCGTGGGAACGTTCCCATCACCGACCCGCCAGCGCGGCGTGCGTCGTCCTCTGGAGCATCCATGCGTGCACGTTTCTGCGCCGTCCTCCTGCTTGCCCTCGGCACCCTTCCTGGTGCCGATGATCCGTCGCTGGTGATCCCGCGCACCGGAACCGCTCCAGTGATCGACGGCAGGCTCGACGACGCGTGCTGGTCCAAGGCCTGCGTGCTGGCCGGTTTCACCGTTCCCGCGAAAGCCGACCTCGCGGCCAAGGCGATGGAGGCGCGGGTCTGCTGCAGCGACCTGGCGCTGTTCATCGCGGTCACGATCGCCGAGCCAGAACCCGCGAAGCTGCGTGCGCAAACCACCGGGCGTGCCAGCGCGGTCTGGCAGGACGACTGCGTCGAGGTCTTCATCAGGTCGGGTCAGAACCTGCTCGACTACGACCAGTTCATCACCAACGCGAACAGCGCGCAGGAGGACGTCCGGCGGCGCAACGACAAGCCGGTCGACGGCGCGCATCCGGGATGGCAGGTCCGCTCGACCCTGGCCGCCGGCTCATGGACGATCGAGTTCTTGATCCCCGCGAGCGATCTCGGGATGGCCGGTTACCGCCGCGGGGATCTCCTCGGCCTGAAGATCGGCCGCGAGGACCACACCACGCCAGCGGGCAGCCTCGCGATCTGGCCGCCGCGCGCCCCGTACCATCCGGTCGAAGCGATGGGACGGGCGTTCGTCGAAAGCGACAACCTGGTGGTCAGCCCCGACGGCGCCGACCAGGCGCGCTGGGGCGGCGACGGCAGCAGCTCGGGCGCGGTGACGGAGGGCGAGGCAACGGTCTGGCGCTTCACCAAGGAGACCCACGTCCAGCAGGACGTCCGCCTGCGGCCGGGACAGGACTACCTGATGACCTTCGAGGCGAAGTCGGGCGGCGATGGACTGGTGCGCATGCGCGCGCCGCAGGCCGACCCGAAGATCGACCAGAAGATGGATCTGCCGGTCGTTCCCAGCGACGACTATGTCGTCTACGCCAAACGCTTCGCGGCCGGCCCCGAGGGCAAGGGCTTGATGGTGATCTCGATCAACCCAGGCGCCAAGGGCACCACGATCCGCCATCTGCGCGTCGTGCCCGATGCGCTGCCCGCGAATTCGGGCGCGGCCATCCCGGTCGCGGCGGGCGACGTGCCGTTGGTGGCGACCAAGCTGCGCGTCGCCGACTGCCGCATCGAGCGGGCGTTCTGCGGTTCGCCGGTCGACGGATCGACGAGGAGCGGACAATGGGATGGGGACTATTGGGAATACGACCAGCCGGGCGGCGGCGCGGGGGTGGACTACGCGTATCTGAACAACAACGGCGTGCACATCGTCTTCGCGGACAAACTGGGTTTCCAGGCGGTGGTCGTGCGCGGCGGCGTGCAGGCGAAGCTCTACCGCGACGTCTCAACCTTCGACGATCCGAAGAGCGGCACCCTGGTCCACGAGTTCCCGGGCCATGCGCAGGACTCGCGCGCGTTCTTCAAGGAGGCGATCGCCACCGATCGCGTGAGCTTCTTCGATGTCGGCGACGGCCGCCTGGCGGATTGCTCCTTCTATCGGACGCGCTCCGGACTCGGCGGCCTGACGGCGACCTCGCGCGAGGCCATCGGCGCCGCCGTGCCCGCCACCGATCTGGTGAAGACGCATCTGGCCGCCCGCTTCGGCGATGCCGACCGCACCACGTTCGGCGCCGCCGGTGCGCCGACCAAACTCGACCTTGCCGGGCAGCGCTGGGTGCACGTCCTGTCGCAGCCGTTGGCCGAGGAGACCGCGCTGTCGGCGATCGGCGTCGACCTGCGCATCCCCGGCGCCCCCGCCGGGCTGCAGTTCACCGTGCGCGTGCAGGATCCGCTGGATCCCCGGCTCGAACTGCATGGCGCCGACTACCAGCTGTCCGGTCCTGGACGCGTGCATGTCATCTGCGATTTTCCCGACCAGATCGTTCCCAAGGGCGCGCAGCTGTGGGTGTCGCTGCGCTTCGAGCAGTCGGTGGCGATCTCGGAAGCCACGATCGAGCGGTTCGCGATCACCCGCGACCAGGCCAGGCCCGAGGCCCTGGCGTACCGCTCGTTCCTGATGCGCAGCTTCTATTGCGTGATGAGCGAGGCGCGCCCGTGGAACGCCTGGTGGAAGACCGAGGACGTCGATGCGTTCATGGCCGCCGACAAGCCGTACACGCGCTGGGTGAAGGAGATCGTCGAGACGGTCGACCAGTGCAAGGCGATCGACCCCACTGACGACCTCGCCCGCCAATACGACCAATGGATCCATCGCAACATCCTGCAGCGGATAAAGCAGATGCCGGCCTATCCCACGCGCTTCGACGTCGTTCCAGGCGCGCCCGAGTGGGCGGTGCTCGCGCATCAGGCGTGGATGCAGGCGCGCGAGGTGCCGACGTGGTGGATCCGCAACCGCATGGTCCCGACCGGCGAGATCGGCGGCGAGGTGCAGGATGACAGCGACATGTTCGGCAACTATGCGCCCTTCCCCTTCTTCGAGCGTGACGGAGCCGGCGGCGAGGTGCTGCGCGCGGGCGCTCTGCTCGCCGAGACCGCCGAGAGGAACAACCTGGAACTCGGCTGGAACAAGTACGCCATGGATCCGCTGCACGCCTACGAGGAGGGCATGAACCACGAATCGATCATGCTGTACTGGAACTTCGGAGATCCGGTCTATGTCGAGCGCTGCATGATCGCCGCGCGCGGACTCGAGAAGGCGACCATCCTGCTGCCGAACGGCCATCGCCACTTCAAGCGCGCGGAAACCGGATCCATCGATGTGAAGAACGATCGCACTCCGGAAGTCGACGGCGGCGCGCACTGCCTGTTGACCCATCCCGCGCTCGAGACCGCCTGGTACAACCACAGCCCGAAGGTGGTCGAGATGCTGCGCCAGTACGGTGCCGGCTGGGCCGCCCATCAGCAACCTGGAAAATACGCGGTCGCGGTGAAGGTCCCGGAAGACACCGTGACCGAGAGCGAGGCCACGCCCTTCCCGGCGATGTGGGGCATGTCGGGCAGCGTCTCGATGGCGATCGCCGAGATCACCGGCGATGCGACGCACGTGAAGCCGTACACCGATTGGCTCGCCCAGGGCAAGTCGACCCTGCATCTCGCCGAACTGATCGAGCTCGGCATGTACGCGCCGACCGAGGCCGACCAAGACACGCTCGAGAAGAGCTGGCAGGCCCAGCTGATCATGAAGGGCGTCAAGGCGCCATTGATCGACGCGCTCAAGGCCGACATCGAGGACCTGCAGCGCTTCAAGCACATGTACACCACGGTCGAGTGCTTCACCGATCGCGTGTTCCTCTATCCGCTGAACAACGTCTCGACCGCCTACACCGGCGGCTATTCGACGCGCAACAAGCTCAACCATCCGTACGCGGTCAGCTGGGAAGGTCTCGGCACCGATTTTGCCGCGCTCGTCACCGCCGCCACCAGTGACCATCTCAAGGTGCTGATCTGCAACCTCTCGGACAAGCCGCTCACAGGGCGCGCCAAGGTGTGGCGCCTCGAGCATGGACGGTACGCGCTGACCGCGGGCGCCGACAGCGATGGCGACGACCAGGCCGATCACCTCGATCGAAAGGAATCGCTGGAGTTGTCGCGCGGCTCCGACATCGATCTCGTACTGTCGCCGAAATCCGTGCAGGTGCTCGAGCTGAAGCTGGTCGAGAAGCTCGACGACATCTATGCCCGCGCCGATCTCGCGCTGTCCTCCCTCGATGCCAGGGTGGCAGGCGGCAAGGTCGTCGGCGTCGTGCACAACATCGGGAACAAGGCCGCGGAGGCCGTGGTCGCGCTGGTCGATCCCTCGGGCGCGGTGGCGGCCAGGGTGTCGCTCGGCGTGATCGAGCCGCCGCTCGACCTCGCCCCGCGTACGCGCGCCTTCGAGCTGTCGGGAGTCCCGGCGCAGGCAGAGGGTTGGAGCGTGGTCGTGGATCCCGACCAGGGCGTGCCGGAGCTGTACGAGGGCAACAACCGCATCCCGCTGGGGAGGTAGCGCCAGGTCGGTCCAAGCCACCGCCACGGTGCGAATGGACGGAGATCCACCGTTGTTTTCGCAGCCTCTGGCATACTTTCACTGGCTCACCTTGTTGGGGACGCCCATGCCGCTCCGTTATGCGATGCAGGTCCTGCTCATAGCCGCCATGCTGGCCATCATTCCGGTCTTCGCGGCCGCCGCCGACGCGCCCAAGGAGACTCCGAAGACCACCAAGCCGTCGGTGAAGCCGAACCCGAAGGACAAGAATGCCGCGCCCGCCTCGGCCGCGCTGGTCACCGAGTCGAAGCCCTTCAAGTTCATCACCGACGTCGGCACCTCGATCGGCGAGCAGAAGGATTTCACCAAGCGCATCCTGCGGCCGATCACCGAGACCGCGAACTTCTTCCTCAAGGTCTACAACCTCAAGCCGACCTGCTTCGAGGACTACGCCGAGCATTACTCCGGCAACAAGTTCGAGAAGACCATCCGCATCAGGGTCTGGCGCAAGTACGAGGAGTTCCTCACCGATTTCCAGAAGCGTTACAAGACCAAGTCCATCCCCGGCGCCTTCTTCGGCACCATCAGCGAGAAGGACGACTACGGCGCGGACACCGGCGTGTGGATCCGTGAGATCGGCGCGTCGGACGAGAGCATGTCCGACGAGCAGGTGCTGCGGTTCATGTACCACGAGATGGGCCACCTGTTCATGCGCACGTTCATCCTCTACGGCGTCGAGGTGCCGAGCTGGATCGAGGAGGGGACCGCTGAACTGTTCGAGTACCGCCGCGGGAACGGCACCCACCCCGAGGAGGAGCGCGAGCAGCGCGAAGGCTGGCTGGTCGAGATGCTGGCGGAGAACAGCCTCATCCCGTGGGCCGAGTTCATCAAGGTGAAGAATCTCGACAATCTCGATTTCACCTGGAAGGACCAGACGCGCAGCCAGATCCAGTACGTGCAGGCCTGGTCGGTCCTCGAATTCATGATCTCGAACGACGGACGCCAGGGCGCCTTCATCAAGATGCTGCATAAATTCAAGTCGATGGCCGAGACCCAGGAGCAGGCGCTCCTGAGCCAGGGCCTGCGCGACGAGGCCTTCCGCGAGAAATTCAATCCGTACCTCTATTCGGTGCAGGAGAAGGTGTTCAAGGACTGCTACGGCAACGATCTCCTGTCGGTCGAGAAGCTGTGGAAGGACTGGATCTTCAAGAATTACGAGACCGCCCTGAAGAAGGCGCCGATCATGCGCTATCATCGCGGCGACTGGCAGCTGCTGCGCGCGCGCATGTCCAAGGATCCCGCCGCCAAGAAGACCGCCCTCGAACGCGCCGAGGCGCTGTTCATGGACTGCACCTCCGCCTCGCCGGACCTCGCCGAAGGATACGTCGGTCTCGGCCGGGTGGCGCTCGAGCAGGATGACCTGGCGAAGGCCGGTGACCTGTTCGCCAAGGCCTCTGCCCTCGGCAGCGACAGCTTCGATGTGCTGCTGTACGGCGGCATGGCCAAGGTGCGCTCGGGCAAGGCCGCCGACGCCGTCGCGCCCCTGACCAAGGCGGTCGAGAAGCGGCCGACGATGTTCATCGTCAATTTCCTGCTCGGCCAGGCGCTCGCGGCTTCCGGCGGCGACGTCGATAAGGCGGTGACCTACCTCAAGCGCGCCCGCGACCTCGAGGCCTCCGAGGCGCCTGAATGCGCGATGCTCGAAGGCGCGGCGCAGTTCCAGGCGGGGCACCTGCACGAAGCCTACATCAGCTTCCTGCGCGCGCAGAATCTCCGCCCGGAGATGCCGGACATCTCGTTGTACATGGCCCTGGCCCAGGCCGAGAACAATGAACGCGAGGATGCGGTCAAGACCCTGGCGCAGCCGCCGGTTTCGGGCGCGGCGCAGCTGCTTTCGAAGATGATCGCGAAGCAGATGAGCGGAGGCGACCTTCCCCTGCCCAAATTGGTGTTCACCTCGTCAGGGTGGCCGACCATCGACTTCAAGGGTGCGCAGGCCGCCGCGAGGGACCAGGATACCGGCAAGGACAAGGACGCGCCCAAGGATGCGCCCAAGGACAAGGCCGAGGATCCGGCCAAGGCCAAGGACCAGTTCGCTCCCTGAGCGGTGCAGGCCGTGGTCCTCGTCCGTCTGATCGCCCTGCTGTCGTTGATGCTCTGCGCAGCGCACAGCGCCGAGCGCCTACGCCTCGATGATGTCCGTGCTTTCGGCGGCATGGTCGCGCAGGACCTGACCACCCGATCCACCACCAACGGCGTCGATTCGCACATCGATTCGGATGCGCTGAACGCCCGTGTCGGTCTGGAATACATGCGGGGCAAGCTCGGACGCCACGGCGGTTTCATCTATGGCGCGGCGTTCTCCGCCAACCGGTTCAGCTACGATGAGGCCGGCGTGCGAACGACGCTGAACGAACCGACGATCGAGGCGCTCGCCGGGTATGGCATCGCGCCCGCGCGCACCGTCCACTGCGAGCTGACGGCGATCGGCGGCATCGGCTACTCCTTCCTCGGACGCCAACCAGCCGGTGGACCGCAGCTCGAGATCCGCTCGCGTCGCTACGAATATGGCG
>JACDEN010000627.1 GCA_013816415.1 Planctomycetota bacterium | reverse complement strand
ACTGCGCGGGCGTCTGGCCGATGGTGGTGCGGAAGACCTTGATGAAGTGGTCTTCGCTCATCCCGCAGGCGCGGGCGAGCTCCTCGTTCGCGTGCGTCTGGTCGATCCGGCCATGGATCGCCTGGATCGCCGCTGCGAGCGGCCCGGCGGAGCCGAGCATGCGGCCGAGCGCGGACCGGCGGTCGGCCGGCAACTGGGCGAAAGCACGCCCGAGCGCACGATGGATCAGCGCCTTGATCTCCAGGCGGTCGTCGGGGCCGACCGCGTCAGCCGATGACAGCACGCGCGCGGCGTGGCGCGCGCCGCGTTCCAGTTCGGGCTCGATGCCGAGGGAGATCGGCAGCGGGAAGAGGTCGCGCACCAACGACGCCGCCAGCCCGAGCACCTCGAAGCGCGCATGCAGGTGGACGATCGGCGCAGTGTTGTGGCAGGTGAAGATCATCCACGCCGGCAGCAGATGGATCCGCCCGGCGGAGAGCGGATGGCGGCGCCCCGCGACCACGGCGCTGGCCCCGTCACGGGAATTGACATAGAAGCGCCAATAGGGCGAGCGCACGTCTTGGTAGTTCCAGGTGTGGTCGATGCTGGTTATCCCGGCGCTGATCACGCGGATATGCAGCGGATCGTCCCCCGTCAGCTCGGCCATATCAGCAGGGTGAACGGGAAAAGATACAGATCCAGCGGTTTGTGGTATGGTCGGCCGCATACCGCCCGGCACCATCCGGCATCGCCGCCACCTGCTGGAGATGACCATGGCTACCGCAACGCTTCCCGCCCACCCCGCGCACCCTGCGCAGCATCCCGTCACCGTCGCCGACCTCGAGCTGTCCGCCGATGGCATCGATCCGCAGCGCGCCGCCGCGATCTACCGCGAGCACGGCTGCCTGGTCATCCGCGGACTCATGACGCGCTACACCGCCGCGATCAACCGCGACGTGGCGAAGGCCGCGCACGAGGCAATCGCGCTGCTGCCCCAGGCCAAGAAGGTGACCGAAGGCTGGGTGACGCCCGACGGATCGCTGTTCCTGCCCGCGCCCGCGCATTTCGGCCGCGCGCAGCAGATCATGCTGCTGCCCTGCAACTACCGCCAGAGCTCGGCGCTGTTCCGTTCAGCGCTCGACGAGACGCTCGGCGACCTCGCCGAGGCGATCATCGGGCCCGACGTCGAGCTGTTCCTCGACGGCCAGATCATCTACAAGGAAGGCGCGGGGGGACATCCGAAGCACCTGCATCAGGACGCGGCCTATTTCGAACACCGCTATGACGGGCCTCTCGCGGTGCTGACCTACTGCGTCGACACCGATCTCACCAACGGTGCCCTGCAGGTGGTTCCGGGATCCCACCTCATGGGCGTGCTCCCCCACGTGAACACCTTCTCGCATCTCGGCCTCGACCCGCAGCAGTGGCCGTGGGAGCGCGCGCTGCCGATCACCGGACAGAGCGGCGACGCTATCCTCTTCCACGTGAAGACCATCCACGGCTCCAAGGAGAACCTCTCGCCGCGCCCGCGGCCGGTGGTCGTTCACCGCTTCCGCGCCGCCAACGACTACGTCACCATCAACGCCACCACGGCCGAGAACCGCAGCGATGCCGAACGCCAGGCCGAGAAGGCGCGCAAGCAGACGCAGCGCGGATTGATGGTGCGCGGCTACCGCAGCCATTCCTGCCTGGACGAGGGGTGAGCGGTTGCGCGAACCGTTTATCGGGAAGACCAAGCGTGGCCTGCGATTCCAGCAGATGAACCGGGCGACTCACTGATCGCACCGATCGGGGAATCATTGGTCCGCCATCACCGCCGGGCGTCGGCCCCCTCTGCACGCGGGCCGTCGAGGTGCTTCCTCAAGAACGCATAGGCGCGCCGCCGGGTATGCTCCGGCATGTCGTGCGGCCCTTCGAACTCGTGGTAGTCGAAGGAGCTCGCCGCGCCGAGCAGGCCGTAGACGTGACGCAGGTCGCGGGCGCAATCGCGCATGCCGTTCAACGGAAACCAGGAGTCGTGATTCGCACCGATGACGGCGAGCGGGCGTGGCGCGATCAGGGCGATCACGTCCTGCTGCTCGGCCAGGGTGAGGATGCCAGGCGTGAAGTAGTAGATGTGCGCGCCGTCCATGAAGCTGATGTAGGCGCTGTCGTACCATTCGGTGCGGTAGCCCTCGATGACGCTGCGGTAGGTCGACACGCCGCAGATCGGCGCCACGGCGGCGATGCGCTGATCGAGCGCCGCCAGCATCCACGAGTGCGTCCCGCCCTGCGAGACGCCCATCGCTCCGACGCGCCTGGTATCCACGTCAACGCGGCCGAACACCCAATCGGTGCAGGCTAGCAAGTCATGGAGCGACTGGATGATCAGCGAGCGTTCCTCGGCCGCGCCGGGAAAGAACGGATAGACCGCCACGCGCGCATCGATGATGCACGCGTTCCAGCCTTCGGCGACCACCTCGTGCGCGTAATGCCGCTCGACCTTGGCGACGTCGCTTCCTGAACCCGGCAGGCACAGGATGGTGGTGCGCCGGCGGATCGCGCCGGTCGGACGCAGGAACACCACGTTGGACCAGGTATGCTCGCCGGTGCGGATGTGGAACTCCTCGCGGTGGTAATCCGGCAGCTGCTTCTGCGAGACGCGTCGCACCGCCAACGCGCGGTTCACCGCGGGCAGACCCATCTGCGCGCGGAAATCCCGTCGCAGGCGCTTGGCGGCGGCCGACCAGGCGACGCCGTCGGTGAAGCGTGTCACGGCGTAGCGGCGGTCCGGGCGCGAGGCGCGCCTCGGCACGGCTGGCGAT
>JACDEN010000626.1 GCA_013816415.1 Planctomycetota bacterium | reverse complement strand
ATCTGGTACCATTTCGCCATCATGTTCGAGGCGCTGTTCATCCTCACTACCATCGACGCTGGAACCCGGGTCGGTCGATTCCTGTTCCAGGAGCTCGTCGGCCACGTGTGGAAGCCGCTTGGCCGCCTGTCGTCGCTGCCTGGTGTGCTGCTGTGCAGCGCGCTGATCGTGGCTGGCTGGGGTTACTTCCTGCTGGCCGCGGTCGCCGATCCCAAGGGCGGGGTGCAGGCACTGCTGCCGCTGTTCGGCATCGCCAACCAGCTGCTGGCGGCGGTGGCGCTCGCGGTGGGAACCGTGATCCTGGCGCGCATGGGCAAGGGCCGCTGGATCTGGATGACCGCCGCTCCGCTGGCCTGGCTGGTGGTGATCACCGAGAGCGCGGGCTGGCAGAAGGTCTTCTCGTCGCAACCCGGTGTCGGCCTGCTCGCCGGAACGCCGAACATCCATGACCGCATCAACGTCACCCTCACCGCGCTGTTCATGACGGTGATCCTGCTGATGGTGCTCATCTGCCTGCGCGAGTGCTGGATGATCCTGTCCGGACGCCGCAGCGTGCACGCAACCGGCGCCCCCGATCCGCAGCCCTCCGAAGCCGAACTGAGGGAAGCGTGATGCGGCGTCTCCTTGCTGTCCTCTCGGACATCGGACGTCGGACGTCGGACGTCGGACGTTCCGCCTACCGTCTCCTGCGCTGGTGGTCCGGCGACGACGCCTACGAGCGCTATCTCGCTGAGCACGCGGGCCATGATCATCGCCTGCTCAGCCGCCGCGCTTTCTACCGCGCCTATTTCGACCGCCGCGGCAACCGTCCGCGCTGCTGCTAAACCCTCGGAGAATCCATGCTCGACCACCTCAGCCATGTCCTGCCCGTCCTGCTCTCGGATGTTGACGAACATGCCCATATCAACTTCCTGGCGATTCCGGTCGCGGCGATCGCCTCGTTCGTGCTGGGCGGTCTGTGGTACGCGCCGTTCCTGTTCGGCAAACCGTGGGCGGCGCGAGCCTGGGCGCACACCGGTGGGAAGCCGACCGGGGGCATGGCGAAAGCGATGATCGTCCATTTTTTCAGCGACCTGGCCATGGCGGTCGGATTGACCGTGCTCATCGCGTCGGCCCTCACCGATCGGCTGCCGTTCGACAGCGAGGTCGCGAGCGGAGCCGCGACCGGAGCGCTGGTGTGGCTGGCATTCCTCGGGCCGCTGATCGCCAGCTTCTGCGCCTACAACGGCCGCGGAATCGTGCTGTGGCTGATCGACTCCGGATACCGGCTGGGGTCGCTCGCGGTGATGGGAGCGATCCTCGGTGGCTGGCACGGCTGATTGGGGTGGAGAGTTGGTGGTTGGTGGTTGGTGGTTGGTGGTTGGTGGTTAACCACCAACCACAAACCACCAACCATCTCCTACGCCCCCGCCGCGCGCCCGACGCGCTTACGCTCGTTCTCGGTCAGCAGCGTCTTGCGGATACGGATCGCCTTGGGCGTGATCTCGACCAGCTCGTCCTCCTTGATGTACTCGAGGGCTTCCTCGAGCGACATCTTGTGCGGAGGCGTGATGCGGATGGCCTCGTCGGCGCCCGATGAGCGGATGTTGGTGAGCTTCTTCTCCTTGTTGAGGTTCACCACCATGTCGGTGTCCTTGGCGTTCTCGCCGACCACCTGGCCCTCGTACAGCGGTTCGCCGACATCGACGAAGAAGCGGCCGCGATCCTGGAGATTGAACAATCCGAAGGCGATCACCTCACCCGAGCCCTGGCTGATGATCGCGCCGTTGATGCGCCGCTCGATGTCGCCGCGGTAGGGTCCGTACTCGAGGAACATGGTGTTCAGCGTCGCTTCGCCCTGAGTGGCCGAGAGCATCGCGTTGCGCAGGCCGAGCAGTCCCCGCGAGGGGATCGAGAATTCGAGGTGCTGGAACGTACCCTTTACTTCCATGACCGTGCACTGGCCGCGGCGCGACAGCATCAGGTTCATCACCTTGCTCGCGCTGGCGTCGGGCACGTCCACCACCGCGAGCTCGATCGGCTCGAGGCGGTTCCCTTTGGCGTCATGCTTGTAGATGACGCGCGGCGGGCCCACCTGCAGCTCGGACCCTTCGCGGCGCATGTCCTCGATGAGCACGGACAGGTGGAGGACGCCGCGGCCCGAGACCTCGAACACGTCGGGCTGATCAGTATCGGCGAAGCGCATGGCCACGTTGCGGTGGCTCTCGCGCTCGAGGCGCGAGCGCAGGTCGCGGCTCTGCAGCGGCTTGCCGTCGATGCCGGCGATCGGGCTGGTGTTGACGCCGAAGGTCATCTTGATCGTCGGCTCGTCGATGGGGATCGGCGGCAGCGCGTTGGGGAATTCCGCTTCGCAGATGGTGTCCGAGATGTGCACCTGTTCGAGACCGGTGACCACCACGATGTCGCCAGCCTTGGCTTCCTTCACTTCTTCGCGGCCGAGACCAGCGAAGCGGTGGAGCTGGAGCACGCGGCCTTTGTGCGGCACGCCGTTGGGGCCGCTGACGACCACCACGGATTGGTTCTGCTTGATCGAACCGGCGAAGATGCGGCCAATGCCCATGCGACCGACGAAATCGTTATGGTCGATGTTGGCGACCTGGAGCTGCAACGGAGCGTTGGCTTTGATGGGCGGACCAGGAATGTGTTTGACGATGGCGTCGAACAGTGGGCGCAGATCGCCGGTCTTGGCGGCCAAGCTGGCGTTGCCCTTATCCAGGGTGTCTTCCATGAAACCCATGCGGCCGGAGCCGTACATCACCGGGAAATCGAACTGCCAGTCTTCGG
>JACDEN010000625.1 GCA_013816415.1 Planctomycetota bacterium | reverse complement strand
GCGCTACACCATGACCGGACCCGAGCTGCTGGCCATCGGCGGCAAGACCAACGAGGCCTACGCCTGGGCACGCTGGTCACGCGTGGTCATCCCGCTGCTCGCCGCGCTGATCGTGATGCCGATCTTCGTGCGCTTCTCCAACCGCGATGCGATCGTGAGCGGCTGCCTGAAGGCGCTCGGAGGAGCAGCGCTTCCGGTGCTGGTGGTGGTGGTCGGCGGGATGATCGCCGACACCAGCGCCTTCCCGCCGATGACCGTGGTGCTGATCGCCGTGGGCCTGGCGCTGATCCCCGCGAGCATCGTCTACCTGCGCTGGCGTCTCTGAGAGCTCCGGCGCTCGGGCCGGTTGTGCTGATCCGGACGGTCTCAGGCGGGCGTGTCGCTGCTGTGCGCCACCTTCCACGAACGGTGACGGTGGACGAGCCAGCGGACCCCGAAGCAGTCGCGCAATCCCGACCACAGGCGGTTGTTGATCCCGTACTTGCTGCGGCCGCCGGCGCGCTGGCGGTGGTTGACCGGGATCTCGGCGATGCGGAAGCCGCGCATGGCGACCAGCGTCGGCAGGAAGCGGTGGTATCCGTGGAAGAACGGTAGATCGACGACACACGCACGCTTGGCAACGCGGGTCGAGCAGCCGACGTCGCTGACCGAGCGGCCGGTGAGCCAGTTGCGCGCGCCGTTGCCGATCTTCGAACTGATCTTGCGCACCAGGTTGTCCGCGCGCCGGGCGCGGATGCCGTTGACCATGTCGACGCCGTGCTCGATCGCATGGGCGAGCTGCCTGCGCAGATCGGCCGGATCGTTCTGGCCATCGCCGTCGACGGTCCCGACCCACTCGCCGCGGGCATGGGTGAAGCCGGCGGCGAAGGCCGCGGATTGGCCGTGGTTGCGATCGAAGGAGATCCAGCGATGGGGCGGCGGCAGCGCCTTGACGATGGCGAGGGTGCGGTCGCTCGAACCATCATCCACCCACAGGACCTCCCACGCATACTCCGCACCGACGAAGGCGCGATCGATCTCGGCGGCGAGGACCGGAATGGTCTCCTCCTCGTTCTTCACCGGGATGACCAGAGTGAAAAATGGCGCGCTGCCGGGATCGGTCATGGGGACAGGGTGATTTCCGAACCTTGTGACGCAAGACGGTAATCACCAGCCTGCATCCCGCGTCCATGGCCGCGACCGCCGGGCGGACCGACCGTCAGGGCGGAAGCAGATCGACCCAGGTGCCGGCGCCGTAGGGCGTGCGCGCCGTCAGCCACTCCGACACGCGGTCGTCGCGCTGGATGCCGCGGTCGCCCTGCCAGCCGTAGACGATGGCGGTCTCGCCCGCGCGGTTGGTGCGCAGCGAGAAGATCGGGTAGAGCCCAGCCTCGCCGCCCAGGGCGTTGAGGCGCGCGACCTCGCGTTCAAGCTCAGCCATCTTCTCGTCATCCACCACCGCCGGCGGCGTGACCATCAGGATGAACGCGCCCTCCTGCACCACCACCGGATTGGTGGCCGAGGATTTGGCCGAGGTCGGTACGCGCACCACGTATCCGGCGTAGGGATGCTGGGCCCACGCGCTGTGCGCATCGACGATCACCAGCCGGCTGCCGCGCACGCCACCGATCTCGTCGGCATAGCGCAGCTGCCACCACCGACTGCCGTGCGCGTCCGGGGGACCGGGCGGCAGGACCTCGACCGGGGTCCCCCATTGGCTGCCCTCGTGCAGGAGGAGGTTGTCGGACGCGCCGACGACCTCGCCCTGGCCGGGCGGCTGCCGGGGCTCGCAGCCGGCCGCGGCGAAGAGGGCGAGGATCACGACTGCACGGGACGCTCGACGTCGCATCCCCGGATTGAGGCCCCCGGGGGCGAAAACACAACCGCCGCCTGTCGGCAGCGCGGCCTTGCACCGGTCCTGGTGCCCGAAGGATCTCCGGCCCATGGCCTTGGTGCAGATAAACCATTTCAGCAACGCCCTCGAGAAGATGTCGTCGTTGGCGGTGATCGTCCCGGAAGGACCCGGCCCTTTCGCCGCCGTGTACCAGCTGCACGGACTCAGCGACGACCATTCGGCATGGCACCGCCGCACCAGCATCGAGCGCTATGCGGACCGCCATGGGATCGTGGTGGCGATGCCCGACGGAGCGCGCTCCTTCTACTGCAATGCCAAAGGCTCGGCGACCGGCCGCTACGAGGATCACATCCTCGAGACGGTGGCGCTGGTCGACCGCATGTTCCGAACCATCCCCTCGGCCTCCGCGCGCGGGATCGGCGGCCTGTCGATGGGCGGTTACGGTGCGATGAAGGTGGGATTGAAGCATCCGCGGACGTTCGGCTCGATCGCCGCCCATTCAGCCTGCATGGACATGAAGGCCTATCACCGCGATCGGGTCTTTCCCGAGCTGCCCTCGATCTACGGCACGCGCTTCCCGGCCTCGGAGGATGTCTTCGCATTGTCGCGGGCGCGGGCGCGGGCCCGCACGTCCAAGCAACGGATCCGCATCGACTGCGGGGTCGACGACTTCCTGATCGAGCACAATCGCAGCCTGCACCGTCACCTCGACCGGCTTGGGATCGCGCACGAGTACGAGGAGTTCCCCGGAGCCCACAGCTGGGAGTACTGGGACGCGCACATCGATCAGGCCCTGCACTTCCATGTCGCAGCGTTCGCGTCCGCGACGGGACCGAAGAGTCCGCGCGGCGCTCTCCGGAGGAGATGACGCAATGCCTGCTCCACGCGTCATCCTCGCCGCCATCCAGAACGCCTTCCCTGCGGCATTCGCGCGCGTCGATCAGGCCCTGAT
>JACDEN010000624.1 GCA_013816415.1 Planctomycetota bacterium | reverse complement strand
GCCTCAGCGTGCGACGCTCGCCCCCTCCCGCTCACCCGTGCCTTGCCATGCGTGGTTGCAGGATCAGGCACCCTCATTCCCGTGGACCTCGACTCCAACCGGTTCCAGGGCCCGCCTCAGGGTCGGTGGCTCGGAGGCGCCACCACATCGAGGAATTTCGACAGTTCGGAATAATTATTTCCCCAGGTGGTGTACATGAACCCGTCGATGCCTTTCAGCCCCTCGGCTTCCTTCAACCACGGGACCATGTTGTCGGAGGTCGCATCGTAGAACCCGCATAGGACCTGACGATTTCCGCGGTCGGCGAAGAACCGCAAGCTCTCGGCGCGCTTTTCTGGGTGGCCGTGCCAATTGAGGATGACGATGTCCTTGTCCAGGCCTTCCCACGAACCGACCCAGGGGTCGATGCCTTTCACCAGGTAATACGGTTCGCCTTTCTTCTGCGCGTTGTGGTAGGGATCGTACAGGTCGCTCCACGCGAAGATGGGCTTTCCCGGATCCTCTGCGCGGATCATCTGTGCGTACTTCCTCGTATGCGCGATCAGGTTCGCAACCGGCGTCTTTCCCGACGTCACGCAGCCGTCGTCCCAGCCCTGTTGGCGGATCTCGTCGTACGGCATGATGTAGCCGTCGGGCTGCAGCACGGTGTGCAACTCGTGCAGATTGCGCTCGATGAGCGGCCAGACCTTCGCCTCGTTCAGGCAGGCGAACACGCCGTATCCGTAGACGATCGACGCGTGCGAATATCCCACCAGCACGCGGTCACCTTCCTTCAGCCTGCTGCCGACGGGTACACGGACACTCGGCTGCCCGTACCAATCCTTGTAGAGGCCCGGCCAATCGGTGTTGCCGGTCTTGGGGTCCTTCACGTCGGCGACATCCGTCCCTTCAACGTAGACGGTCCGGCGGTCGACGCTGGTGATGCTGAACGGAAGGCTCTCGCGGCGCAGCAGATTGACGAAACCGCCCGGTTCGACGCGGACATCGTCGATCCACAGGCTTCCACTCACCCCGCCCCACGAACCGATTCGCAGCGACACCTCGGTGCTGTCGAGGGTGTTGAAGGGGATGTCGATCCTGGTCCAATCCTGGGTGGTCTTGAGGTCGATCGCCGGAAACTCGAGGTCCTGTTTGCCATGCACCCAGACGTGAATGCTGTCGGCGGATACGAAATCCCTGGTCTTCACCATCAGCGACAGGTGGTAGTAGCGGAACGGCTTCACCGCGATCGTCTGGAAGATCCGTCCGTTGCCGTGCGCGTTCTTGCCTTTGATGTCCTGGATGCGCAGCGATGAGGTCCCCTCGCTGGCCACCTCGGTGTCGACGAAGCAGACGGATCCGGGATCATCGACGCTCCATCCCGTGGGACGATCAGCTGCTGACGACTGCTCGAACGAGCCATTGACGATCGCGAAATCCTCGTCGACGCCGACCAGCGTTCCGTTCTTCACCAGGAACGGCGCGTCGATCACGGGCATCCCCTCGGCGAGATTCGGATCGTTGCTCAGCAGGTCGTTGGAGATGTCGCAGGAGAAGGCGAAGAACTTGAGGCCCAGGTCGCGGCACGCCTGGCGCAGACGCTTCACATTGGTGTCGTATTCGGGCCGATGCACCGTCACGGACTCGAACCAACGCGAGAACTTGCTGTCGGTGATGGCGACTCCGTTGTAGCCCGCCTGCGACGCCTTGGTCAGGACCGCGATCACATCGTCGACGTTCTTCGCGAACATGAAGTTGCTGCAGATTTTGACCAATTTGTAGGCCGGTGTGGCTGCTGGATGATCCGATTCGGCAGCGCGCATCGCCGGCGAGCACAGGACCACGGCGAAAAGCATGAGCTGGAATACGCGGTTCATCGGGACTCCTTGTGGGTGATGGCGATGACATCCGATCCGACGCTGACCAGGTGACGGACCGGTGACGATCTGTTCGTTCGCCGAGCGCTACGGGTCATGCGTCCACCCGCGGATCAGCTGCACTCCCGGATCCTCGAACCAGCCACGCACCAGGGCGATATCTCCGGCCGCCAAGGCGGCGCGCACGCGTTCTGGTTGGCGCAAGGCGCGGTCGACGACGTAGATGGCGCTGAAGCCGCCGTGAGGATGCGTCTGGTCTTCGGTCCAGCCCTCCTTGTCCGGGTCGCGCATCGGCACGAAGGACTCCGACGAATCCCGGTACGCTCCCATGGAGATCAGCAGCACGTCGCGGTGGGCCATGGCGGCGAGCCCGATCAGGCGCCCAGGAAACTGCTGGGGATGCGACGGAGTCCCCAGCATCAAAGCGAGCGTCGTGCCCCAGCGCTGTTTGGCGTAGGCCATGGACTCGGCGAGGTCCTGTGCCTGCGAGTCCTCGTCGCCGTCGACCTGCGGCGCGACCGCCACGCCAACGCGCAGACCCGCCCCACGCAGCGTGGACAGGATCTCATCGGAGATCCCCTCCATCTCGGGAGCGAGCGTCGAGAGACGCCTCGGATCGGCGTGATAATATCCGCCTCCGTGCTCGAGTCCTTCGAGGTCGACGATGATCGCCCCCTGCGCATGGATCGAGGTGAGGACGCCCAGTGAGCGCTGGACGTACGCGCGCATGCGCACGCGGAGATGTTCGATGCCCGCAGGCGACCTCACGTCGATTCCCTCTTCCTTCGATAGCCAGCCCCGCGGATTCGCGTCACCTCCGGGCGTGGTCTGGCACAGGAAGAGCATGCCGATCGGCCGGCGGTCTGGCCACACGACCGGAGGCGGGGCCGCGCCCGCGGTGGGGACGATGCCGTCGCCAACGATGCAACGCTCACC
>JACDEN010000101.1 GCA_013816415.1 Planctomycetota bacterium | reverse complement strand
GGCATGTCGCCCTGCTGGTCTGAGGAGGTATTGCGTGCGCGCACCTCGAGCTCGCTGATCTCGGCTGCGTTGCGGCCGATGACGTGCTTCTCGAGGTGCTCGATGGTCGAACGCCGGGCGATCGCTGCTGCAACCGCGTCGGACAGCTGCTTGGGAAATCGCGGATCGGTGGCGGCGAGCGTGGATGCGGGGGACTTCAGCGCGAGCGGAGTCCCGATCGCATTGCCGTTCTCCAGGCGCTCGATGAGCATGACATCGGGTGGGAGGGATTCGGAAGCGATGCGATGGACGTCGATGTAGCGGAACGCCAGGTTGTAGACCTCGCGGTTGCCGGTGTAGATCTGGATCTCCTCGATCGGCTCCTTGCCCAATTCCGGGGTCTTCAGCTGGCGCTTCACCACCACGCCGTCGACCTCGACCTGATGGCCCGCGGTGTCGGGCAGCGCGAACCGGGTGACGCGCTTCGGCCAGAACACGCCGACGCCCTGCGAGATGATCACCGCGAGCAGTCCGGCGACCATCACCAGTCCGATGGCCAGGCCCATCGCGGTCAGCCAGACCAGGGGCTCGCCCTTCGCGCGGCTGCTGCGGACGATCGGGGGCGCGGGGGCGTTCACCTCACACCGTCCGATACTTCTCGCGCAGGTGCTGGCGCAGCAGCTCGGCGACGGTGTTGATGATGAAGGTCATGCCGAAGAGCAGCATCGCTCCGAGGAAGAGCGTGCGGTAGAGCGTGCCGCCCTCCGATGCTTCGGGGAGCTCGACGGCGATGTTCGCCGATAGCGTGCGCATGCCGTTGAAGATGTTGAAGTCGAGGATCGGCGTATTCCCCGTCGCCATCACCACGATCATGGTCTCGCCGATCGCGCGGCCGACTCCGATCATCAGCGCCGAGAAGATGCCCGCCGAGGCGGTCGGCAGCACGATCGAATAGGCGGTCTGCCAGCGGCTGGCCCCCAGCGCGAGCGATCCCGAGCGCATGTTCTTCGGCACGTTCGAGAGCGCGTCCTCGGCGATGGTGAAGATGATGGGGATGACGGCGAAGCCCATCATGAACCCGACGACCAGCGAATTGCGCTGCTCGAATGAGCATCCCGTCACCCGTGGCCACCAGCGGCGGAAATCGGCAATGGTTCCAGAGCCGTGCGGGTCCGGCACGGTGAACACCAGCCGCTCCAGCAGGGGGCCGAGCTCCCAACCCGCCCAGCACACCGCCAGCAGCACGGGAACGAAGGCGAGGAACTCGTAGCCGGGGCGGATGCGGCTGCGCATCGACATCGGTAGGCGCGACCAAGCCGAACCGAGCGCGATCGCGGTGGTCGGCACCAGCAGGATCACCATCAGGACCGACGGCACCCGCATCTCGAGCACCGGCGCCAGCCACTGCGCGGCGAGGAATCCCAGGACCACCGACGGCAGCGAGGCCATGATCTCGACCGTCGGCTTGACCACCGAGCGGAACTTCGGGTGCATGAACTCGGCGGTGTACATCGCCCCGAGCACGGCGATCGGCACCGCGAACAGCAGCGCATAGAACGTACCCTTCAGGGTTCCGACCAGCAGATTGATCATCGACAGCTTGGGTTCGAAATCGTCGGATCCGCCGCTCGACTGCCACTCGTACCGCGGCTCGGACGCGCCCTCGTACCACACCTTGTCGAACAGCGCCTGGAATCCCGCTTCCGGGTGCGGGTCAGATAGCGGCATCAGGTGCATGGCGTTGCGGTCGTCGATGAACGCGAGCCGATCGTATTTCGAATTGATCACCGCTCCGCGGATGGCGTAGCCGAGATCGCGTTCCCAGCGCACGTGGGCGGTGGTCGCGTATCTGAGCGAGGCGGTGGTGCCGGCGGTGGCCAGGTACGCCTTGTTGCGCGTGCTCGCTCCGAAGTGCTCGCATCCGGCGGGCAGCAGGGCCAGCTCCTTGGTCTGTCCAAAGGTGCGGATCTCGCCGCCATCCCGGTGGTGCAGGCTGAAGATGCGGTTGCAGCCCGCGGGATTGGTCAGCACCAGCGACACGTCGCCGAGCAGGAAGTCGATCGACGCGACGCGATGGTCGGGTTGATCCTCGAACGGCACGAAGAACTGCCGCTTCTCGAAATGACCGTCCCGGCGGAAGAAATAACAGACGCTGCCGGTGGTGGTGGTGACGATCACGCTGTCGGCGCGGTTGTCGACGAGGACGCGCTCGGGCACGCCCGGCAGCTCCGCGGTGAGCTCCACGCGGCTGCCGAGCGTGAGCGCGCCATCCGTCGAGAGTCCACCCCCGGCCTCGACCGTCGCCACCCACAGGCGTCGCTGGCCATCGACCTCCTGGACAGCGGCGGCCAGGCGATCGTCACCGGTGTCCGCGTAGGCCACCGACACCAGGGCGGCCCCCGGGTCTCCGAGCTGCAGCGAGGGCGAGATGGCGGCGCTCGGCTTCAACGTCCGTCGTCCCTGCGCGCCGTACTCCGGCTCGTAACCGATGGTCGCCACCGCGAGCGATCCCGTCGAGGTGCCCATCACCAAGCGTTGGTCGTGGACGTTGTACGCGCTGGCGGTGACAATCGGTCCGCCGGTCATCAGCGGGGTCTCGCCAGGCGAGCCCGCGAAGAAGATGCCACCATCGCGATAGACCACGAACGGCATCTCGCCCCACTCGTCGATGCCGAAGGCCGCGACGGCGCCGGCGGGCGCGGAGACGATCCGCTCGGCGCCGACCTTCGCGCCTTGGAACAGGGGCAGGATCTGCAGCAGGATGAAGACGAAGATCCCGAATACCGCGATGATGATGACCAGGCCACCGACCTTGATGAACCAGGTCATGAACCCGTCGACGATCAGGGTGGCGCGCGCGGTGCGGAAACGGTCGGCGTCGATGACCGGGCGTGTCGTTTCCGACGGTGGTTCGGTGCTGACCGCCACGGTCTACTTCGTGAGCCCTTCCGCGACCTTCTGTGCGATGTCGGCGGGCAGGGGGAAGAATCCATCCTTCACCACGACCTCCTGGCCATTCCTGGAGAGGACGAACTTGACGAATTCGCCGATCAGGGGATCGAGCTGGGCACCGGGCTTCTTGTTGACGTAGATGAACAGGTAGCGCGACAGGGGGTATTTTCCGTTGAGGCAGTTCTCATACGTCGGCTCGGCCGGCTCGCCCTTGTCGGACAGCGGCAGCGCCTTGACGCTCGAGGTGACATAGCCGATGCCCGAATAGCCGATGCCGCCGAGATCCGCGGCGACGCCCTGCACCACCGCCGAGGAACCCGGCTGCTCCTTCACGCTGCTCTTGTAGTCGCCCTTGCTCAGAGCGTGTTCCTTGAAGAAGCCGTAGGTTCCCGACGCACTGTTGCGGCCGTACAGCGACATGGCCTTGCCCTTCCAGGCATCGAGGCCGAGCTGCCCCCAGTCATTGATGTCCTTGCCGCCGCGCTTGTAGGTCGATGAGAAGATGCTGTCGACTTCTGTCAGGCTGAGCTTGGTGATCGGATTGTCCTTGTGGACGAACACCGCGAGGGCGTCGATCGCGACCTTGATCTCGGTCGGCTTGTAGCCGTACTTCCTCTCGAAATCGTCGACCTCCTCTTTCTTCATCGAGCGGCTCATCGGCCCGAGCTGGCTGGTGCCGGCCTTGAGCGCCGGAGGCGCGGTGGTCGAGCCCTTGCCCTCGATCTGGATCTTCACGTTCGGATAGACGGCCTGGAACCCTTCCGCCCAGTACGTCATCAGGTTGTTGAGGGTGTCCGAGCCGATGCTGTTGAGGTTCCCTGAGACCCCGCTCACGGGTTCGTAGGACTTGATGGCGGCATCAACGTCGACCGCACGCAGGCTGGACGCGCAGAGGACGAGCAGCGTGGCCGCTGTCAGCAGCGATCGGCGGTCCGACGACGGGAAGCAGCGTGACATGGGAAGTCTCCTGGAGTGGCCCGAGGTGTACCCGAGGTCCATGAAGAATTGATGAAGTTCCAGTGAATGGCGCGGCTGGACCGGCTGCATCCTGCCACCATTTGGCCCATCAGAATAAAGGGCGAACATCCGCTGGCATCTGGGCGGCGAAGCCCCACCCGACCGCCGAGACCTGGTTGCGGGATACAATGGGCGAAGCCCATCCCGCAACATTTTGGCCGCAGGCCAAAATGTAGTGCGACAAAGGTCGCGGGGGGCCCTGGGGGCGAAGCCCAATGCTATTAAGCTAAGCTCGCGATGGGGAAAAGACAAAGACCACGGGCGAGTCGCCCGTGCCACTGGCAACGCTGGCAGGTCTCTATTTGTGGCACGGGCGGCTCGCCCGTGGTCTTCAGGGGCAAGCTTTTGGCTTAGCTTAATAGCATTGGGGAAGCCCCCCAAAAAAAGCCGCACGACCTTGTCGTACGGCGACCGTTAGGTGGTGTGTGGACACCCGGACGATCACGGGCGACTGTGCTTCCGCGTATGAAGTATGAATGAAGGTCGCGCGAATGGTCCCTGAAGACAGTCCAGCGATCTTCTCGGGATCTTCATCGTCGATTCATCGTCGGCTCATCGCGTGGACTAGAGTCCGCGCTCAGGAGCGCCCATGCATCGCCAAATTATCCTGCCCGTCCTCGCCATCTTGCTCACCGGTTGCGGAGGAGAATCGCGCACGGCGACCGCTCCCGTGGCCAACGGCGCAAAGCCCACCCCCGGTTCGTATTCGGAAGGTGGTGGCCTCAGCCGGTACTATGGCGAGGAGCTGTACGACAAGCGCATCTATGTTTTCGGCACCAAGGACATGCACAACGCCTTCAAGGCGAGCCATGCCGCCGACGTCACCAAGTCGAAGTCCTACATCGGTGAAGGCCCCAACCACGAGACGGTGGTCGTCCAGGCCGAGAAGGATCAGCCGGCGATGACCGAGCGCCTGCTCGAGACGTTCCGGAAGCGCTACGCGCTGCAGTGATCGGCCGCAATGGATCCTGAAAAGAACCCAGCCGTCCGGCTGGGTTCTTTCGTATCCGGGTAGACCGCAAGAAAGAACCCCTGCCGATCGGCAGGGGTTCCATGCATCCGGGCAGTAGATGCTCGGAATCAGAAGTTCAGCTGATGCTGGATCCGGAAGATATTGGCCTTCGCGTCTCCGTCGGCGGCCTTCCAGTTGCTGAACGCGACCTGGACCTTGTTGCCATGTCCGTTGAAGTACAGGTTCAGCCCGACTTCGATCTCGCTTCCCGACGCGCCGTGCTCGGCGAACGCCGCGGTGCTGTAGTTCTGCGCGGTGCTCTTCGCCGCGGTGCTGGTATCGGTATCGATCTGCGCATAGCGGAATGCGGGTTCGATGGCCATGCCGCCTTCCATCGGGATCGCGTAGCCGATCTGGCCGGTGTACACATGCGATTTCAATTCCGGCGCATCGATGTTGGTCAGCAGATCGGTGTCGGTGCGTTTGTTCCACTCGGCATCGAGGGTCACCGTGATGCTGTTCCACCAGAAGAGGAAGTCGCCGCCATAGCCGATCGTGGTGCGATGCGTGGTGGCGGCAGAGAAGCGATCCTTCTCGGTGCCGTATTCGAGCCCGAGGACGGCCGCGTGTCCTTCCTTGCCGCAGAACGATTCCTGACGCTTCTGGACAAACCATTCGGGGCTGAAGCTGAACTCGCCGCGGGCGCTGTAGAAGAAACCTTCGGCATCGTCGGCCGCCGCGCCGGTGGGCTGCACCCGCGCGCTGACGTTCTGGATGTCGGCGCCGAGAGCGAACTGGGGATGCCAGAAGCGGTAGCCGAGGCCGACCGACCGGTTCTTGAGCAGGGTCTCGCTCGCCCGGCTGGTGGGGAACAGGCGTGCGCTGGAACTGAGCACATCGGCGTCGTTGAAGAACGGCTTGTCCAAGCCGAAATGGATGACGTGGGTCATGGCGTCCATCTTGAACTGGCGCTCGACCCAGGCGTAACGCACCGCCGCCGTCCCCGAATTCACCTGACGATCCACGTCGTCGCTCTGGAAAGCGAGCTGGAACTTCCAGTTCTCCTGGTACGTGCCCTTGAGGTACAGACGGCAGCGGCGCATCTCGAAGTCGAAGGGATCGTTCTTGCCTGCGACGCCGTGCAGGACGTTGAAGTCATTGCCGGTCGCGTCCTCGGAGCGCTCCATCGACACGCGGCTCTGCAGGCGGATTCCGAATTCGAGCTTCAGGGTGTCGTCCGAGACCGACACCGCGGCGTTCGCCGCAGGGACGCACATGCCAGCGCAGGCGAGAAGGGCGAGGGATTTGTTCAGTTGCATGGAAGGGAGGCTCCTGCGGATGGCGCCGGTGATTACGGACGCTCGGGTTGGTTGATGGGCCGGATGATCCGCCACCTCGTGAAGGATATGTGAAGATCGTGTGGGTTCGTCCTTAAGGCGACGGCTTCGGTCATTGGCCGGACTTCACGCGAAATTAACTATTCCGGTTTCCTGCCATCGCACGATGAACGGTCCGCACCAGGAACGTCCCCATGTCCAAGTCCACTCCGCCAGAACATCCCGGCCGCGCACTCAAGCGTCGCCTCAAGCTCATCGGCGGCCTGGCCGCGGCTACCCGCCTGCCGGCGAAGCGCGTGGCGAAGATCCTCAAGGGGAAGCGGGACCTGACCGCCGAGAGCGCCGCGCGCTTCGGACGCTTCCTCGAGAACTCCCCGCGCGAATGGCTGCTGTCGCAGATGGAATGGGATCTGTGGCAGGTCGGCCACGGGAAGGTCGCCAAGGACCTCGCGCGCATCGTCCCTCACTCCGTTGCACGCCCGGCCGCGAAACGCGTGAAGAAGAAGAAGGACGGCAAGCAGGACACGCGCGCCGTCGGGAAAACAGGCAGGGCGCGTCCGAAGCCTCACGCTGCATCGAACCCAGCGCCAGACGCGCCGAACCCGGAGTAGCCGCCCCGTCCGCTCGGAAGCCGCGGGCGGTCTCCGCCTGTCCGGGTCACTGGTGATCGGCTGGCGTCATCCGCAGTTCGCGATCAGCACGGGCACAGACCGTGGGCCGCCGGCTCGGTCTGCCTGCACCTCACGTCGGCTCAGGCGTTCAATTCCGTGACCTGATCCCCGGCCGTCCGGCTCGATGTGAGCAAGGTGCGGATCCGCGTCACCAGCGCTGGATATTCAGCGATCGTCTGCGGGAAAGGATGGGTCGCGGTCGCCCCCGCATCCATCGCCATCCTGCTGTCGACATCGCGTCCGGCGAGGGTGAGGACCAGGATCGGACAGGCGCCCTGGACAGTATGGTCACGTATGGATTGGACGGCCTTGGACCCCGATCGCAGCAGGATCGGTTCGCTGATGATGAACAGCGTCGGACGGTTGACATCCACGCGATCGAGCATCGAGGCGATCAGGTTGATCGATCGCACGGATTGCACATGGGCGGAAAAGCACGCCATGATGAGGCCGTCGCGGAACCTGCTGACGAGCCGGTCGTCCTTGCTGTAGATCGGCAGATAGGGGATGGCGTCGGCGTGCTCCCGCCGCGGTCCTGGTCCGATGCCCCGGGCGACGGCGTTGCTCAGGAACAGGAATTCCTCGATGTGGCGGCGGTACTGCTCGATGCTTCCTGTCCGGCGCGCCGCGTTCGCCCGCTCGATGCAGTCGCGCAGACCCTGTGATGGGTTCGCGATGAACGACGCATTGAGAAGTCCGATCCCCAGGGTGCCCCCCGTCTGCGTGCGACCCTCCTTGACCACATAGACGACCGGTCCTCGTTCGACCCTCCCATGGTCGGGGTCGACGTCCTCCATGACCTTGACGACCCGATAGGAGCCGCGGACATCGTGGTGTGCATCCCCGATGCGCGGCACCTGTTCGCAGGCGACGGACTCGAGCGCAGGGGCATTGAACAGGCGGTCGGGCGATGCGACGACCCGGAAGCGGACGATCATGAAGCTCCCATCGTCCGGCATCCTAGCGGCTGGCATCCGGGTGCCGCCATGGAATAGCCGGGATCGTCCTCACGTAGCAGGATGAGGGAGAGGCACCGGGCCCGCACTGGCTGTCGAGACACCAGCCGATCCGCATGATTCTATGGACGGGTCATTAATTCCCGATTTGTAATTGAAAAGTCTCACAGGGTCCGTATAGACCCATCATGCCCATCGCTCGAAACAAGCTGATCGATCCCTCACGCCCAGGC
>JACDEN010000623.1 GCA_013816415.1 Planctomycetota bacterium | reverse complement strand
GCAGGATTCCCTCGAGGTCGCCGCGTACTACGCGGCGAAGCGCGGCGTACCTGCCGCGAACCTCCTAGGCATCTCGTGCCCGACCTCCAACAACGACGTCTATTATCCGACCTCAGCCTACACCGGCTTCATCAACGAGGTGGTCAAGCCGATCAAGACGAAGCTCGCCGCTCTCGGCGCGGGCTCCATCGACGTGCTGCTGATGAGCTACGGCCTGCCGTTCGCCGTCACCGACAACGGCTACAGCCTCGACAATGCGCTGATGGGGCTGAATTACTGGAGCGAGACGTCGAACAATATCAGCTGGATGTCCAACCCGTATCTCGAGCCCAATCCGACTTTCGGCACCGACCTCGGGCATTTCTCGCACGCGCAGTACACGTTCATGGGCACGGCCATGTACCTGGTGAGCCGCCTCGACGGACCGCGCGGCGTGCGCGGCGCCCTCGACCTGATCGATCAGGCCGTATACGCGGACCGCTTCGTCGGCGGCGCGGCCGGCATGGTGAACGGACCGGTGTACGTCGACTCGCGCGGCGACAAGGGTGCCTATACCGATGCCTCGCTCACGGCGGATGCCGACGTGCAGAGCGGCGCATATTACACCTACGCCCCGACCGACGTGAACATCGCCTATGGCGAGCACTATGTCTCCGGGACCGGCCTGGCACTGAAGTGGGAGCAATCTGGCGGGACCATCGGCGACGCCGGCCTCACCTACGCCGACGGCAGCGCGGCCTCGTCGGCTCCGCGCGCGCTGATGTACGGCGGGTGGTACAACTACGGAAACTACAAGAACGTCTTCGATTGGTTGCCAGGTTCGGTCGCCTGCGATCTCAACAGCAGCTCGCTCTATTTCTGGCAGGTGCGCGACCCCGTGGGCGGAGCCTGGGCGGCGCGCGCCCTCGGCGCCGGCGCGACCATGTCCTGCGGCGTGTCGGCGGAACCCTACACCACCGGACACACGCGACCCAACATCCTCCTTTATTACATGCTGAAAGGGTATTGCTTCGCCGAAGCCTCGACGCTCTCCAATCCCGCGATCGGCTGGATGTCGTACGCGATCGGCGATCCCCTGTGCGCGCCGATGGCCGCGAAGGCGCTGGTCATCGACGCCTCCGCTCCGCGCTGTGCGTCATGCGTGATCGGAAAGAGCGTGGCCGAGGGCACATTCGTGAATCTTCTCGTCGATGCGTCGGCGCGGCCCGAAGTCGCCAAGATCGTCATCGATTACGGAGCCACCGCATCCTACGGCCAGACCATCACATCCGGCTTCGGCTATTTCCGCCGCCACCACCTGGTGCTGACTTCCTTGCCCGCGTCGATCGTCCATTTCCGCGTGACGATGACCGATCCGGCGGGAAACGTGTCGATCTCGGACGACGTCACCTTCGACCCCGCGGGTTCATTCCCCGTCGCCGTGACCATCCTGCCGCCCATCTTGACCGCGGGCACCGACAGCGACGCGAGCGGTGCGGAGGGCTCCCACAAGTCGTGCGGTCTCGGCGGCGGGCTGGCAGCGCTCACGCTGCTGGCATTCGTCCGCCGTCGCCAGCGCGTGCGGTGACCGATCCGATCCGGTCCTCGACCGGCGTCGGAGAGCGCGCATCCTGACCGGAGGGAGCGCCGACCATGGACTTCATCGACAAGGCGGTCGAAGGATACGCCCGCGACCGCAGCCGCGCCGAGCCGGAGCTGCTCCAGCGCCTGACCGACGAGACTTACGCCTCCATGAAGTGGCCGGGCATGCTCTGCGGCCGCCTCGAAGGCCGGCTGCTGAAGCTGCTGGTACAGCTGATAGGCGCGAAGCGCGTGCTCGAGATCGGGATGTTCACCGGCTATTCCGCGCTCTCGATGGCCGAGGGCCTGCCGGACGACGGTCGCCTGATCACCTGCGACATCGATCCCGTCGCCAAGGCCTTCGCCGAGCGCTACGTCGCCGAGAGCGAGCATGGGCGCAAGATCGAGATCCGCCTCGGTCCGGCGCTCGACACCATCGCGACGCTGTCCGGCCCGTTCGACCTGGTCTTCATCGACGCCGACAAGGAGAACTACGTCAACTACTACCAGGCCGTGGTTCCCATGGTGCGGTCGGGCGGCCTGATCGCGATCGACAACGCCCTGTGGAGCGGAAAGGTCGTGGCCCCGGCCGACCGTGAGACGCGGGTGATCGACGAGCTCAACCGGTTGATCGCGGACGACCAGCGCGTCGAGAACGTGCTGCTGACCATCCGCGACGGCCTGCACCTGGCGCGCAAGCGGTGAGGGGGCGATTGCCTGTGACAAACCGCCGTTCCGGCTGAATAACCGATGATGGACCCCGAGGTGGCTTCAGCGATCGCCGCGACGCTCTCCGGAGACACGGAGGCCTACGCCGGCGTGGTGCGCTCCTTCGATGATGAACTGCGGGCGTTTCTTGCCCGGCGCTGCGCCAACGCGGCCGCGGTCGACGATCTGTGCCAGGACACCTTCGTCATCGCCTTCCAGCGGCTCGCGCAGTTCTCCGCCGACAAGGGATCCTTCCCGGGCTGGCTCAAGGGAATCGCCAGGAACCTCCTGATGCAGCAGGTCGAAGCCCGCGCGCGCGACGCCGAGCGTCTCGGCAGGCTCGAACGCTTCGAGATCGCGCGCGTCCGCGACCTGCTTGCGCATGACGACAGCCGTCTCGCCGGCCTGCAGGGCTGCCTCGCGAAGCTGCCGCCGGCGTACCGCGATCTGCTCGACCGCCGCTACCGCGACGAGCTGCCGGTACGCGAGCTGGCTGACGCGCTGCAGCGCACGGCGACCTGGGTGA
>JACDEN010000100.1 GCA_013816415.1 Planctomycetota bacterium | reverse complement strand
CGTGCGGGTCAACCACGGCAAGTACAACGACATCCGCCAAGCGGTCGAAGCCTGAACGAGATACCTAGGTAAACGCCATGCCACTCATCCCATCACGCGTCAAATATCGCAAGCAGCACACCCGCGGCTTCAAGCTGAACCACACGGCGTCGAGCGGCAACAAGCTGTCATTCGGCGACTACGGCATCCAGGTCCTGCAGAGCGGCGTGATCACTGCGCGGCACATCGAAGCGGCGCGCGTCACCGCGGGCCACTACCTCGGTCGCGTCGGCAAGATGTGGATCCGCGTGTTCCCGCACATCCCCTACACCAAGCATCCGCCTGAAAGCCGCATGGGTTCGGGCAAGGGCGAAGTGAACTACTGGGGCGCCCACGTCGACGCCGGCACCGTGCTCTTCGAATTCGCCGGCATCACCGAAGAGATGGCGCGCGAAGCCCTGCGCCGCCAGGCATTCAAGCTCCCTCTGCGTACGCGCATGATCAAGCGCGACGCCCACGCCTGACCGAGAACGCCATGAAGAAGTCCGAAAAGAACAGCCTGCGCGAGAAGACCCCGGATGAACTCCGCGGCCTGGTCGCCGAACTGCGCGACAGCATGCTCAAGGGCCGCTTCGCGGTCGCCCTCGAGGGCAAGACCATGGGCGTGAAATACCGCGCCCAGCGCCGGCAGATCGCGCGCATCTCGACCATCCTCTCGCAGAAGGCCGCGGGGACCTCCCCGGCCGCAGCAGCCCCGGCCGCCGCAAAGGCGACCAAGACCGCGCAGCCCGCCGCCAAGAAGCCGGCCGCCGCCAAGAAATCCCCCGCCGCCGAGAAAGCGAAAGCCTAAGCCATGACGACGCACACCAAGGACCAGACGGCCGACGAGACGCGCGGCAACCGCAAGCGCGTGATCGGCGTGGTCAAGTCGGACAAGATGAACAAGACCCGCGTGGTCGCGGTGACCGAGCTCTACCAGCACCCGCAGTACGGCAAGTTCCTCAAACGCACGCAGAAGTTCCACGTCCACGACGAGAAGAACGACAGCAAGCAGGGCGACAAGGTGCTGATCATCGAGACCCGTCCATTGTCCAAGACCAAGCGCTGGCGCCTGATGCAGGTGCTCGAGCGCGCGGTCTGAGCCCGATCCAGATCCAAGCCGTCCAAGCAGAGAGAAGAGAGATCCCATGATTCAGATGCAGACCTGGCTCGATGTGGCCGACAACAGCGGCGCCAAGCGCGCGATGTGCATCAAGGTGCTCGGCGGCTCGCACCGCCGCTACGCCTCGGTCGGCGACGTCATCGTGGTCGCCATCAAGAAGGCGATCCCGACCAGCGAAGTGAAGCAGAAGGCCGTCACCAAGGCGGTCATCGTGCGCACCGCGTTCCCGATCCGTCGCGAAGACGGCAGCTACGTCCGCTTCGACAACAACGCGGTGGTCCTTCTCGACAAGGATCTCAATCCCGTCGGCACCCGCATCTTCGGACCGGTGGCGCGCGAACTGCGCTCGCGCAACTTCATGAAGATCGTCTCCCTCGCTCCCGAAGTCGTCTGAGGAAACGGAACAGCCATGCCCAGCAAGGTCAAATATCCCAAGCCGGCGAAGACGCCGAAGTGCCACGTCCGCAGCGGCGACAAGGTCATCGTGCTCAGCGGCTCGAACCGCGGCAAGACCGGCACCATCATCAAGGTGTTCCCCGCCGACCAGCGCGCGCTCGTCGATGGCGACGCCGCGGTCTACGAGACCCGCCACGTGAAGGCGAACCCGCAGGCGAACGTCGAAGGCGGCCGCATCAAGCGCCTGCGCCCGATGCACATCAGCAAGCTCGCGCTGCTCGATCCCACGACCAACAAGGCGGCGAAGATCCGCCACGAGCGCACCGACAAGGGCATGACCCGCGTCGCCAAGAAGAGCAACCACCGCTTCGAAGCCGCCGCGCCGACGAAGGCCTGAGCAGAAACACCGAGACGAGACCGACATGGCTACCGTACCAACTTTACAGAAGACGACCCGAGACACCTACGGCGAGCGTCTGCCCGAGATCCTGAAGAAGCATGGGATCACCAACAAGCTCGCCGGCCCGCGCATCGACAAGGTGTCGGTGTCGATGGGTGTCGGACGCGCCATCGCCGACGGCCAGATCCTGAACGTCGTCAGCGAACACTTGAGCATGATCGCCGGCCAGAAGGCGACGGTGACCAAGGCCAAGAAGGCGGTCGCGAACTTCCGCAGCCGCATCGGCGTCAAGATCGGCTGCCATGTGACGCTGCGCGGCGACCGCATGTGGTCGTTCCTCGACAAGCTGATCAACCTGGCCGTGCCTCGCATCAAGGACTTCCGGGGCCTGAGCCCGAAGGCTTTCGATGGTCGCGGCAACTACAACATGGGTCTGCGCGAGCAGGCGCTCTTCCACGAGATCTCGCTCGAGAAGCTCGAGCACAACCAGGGTCTCAACATCACGATCTGCATCAAGAATTCGACCGATGCCATCTCCCTCGACCTGCTGAAGGCGCTGAACATGCCCTTCAGAGAGAAGTAAGGACTCGTCCCATGGCGAAGACCAGCCTCGTCCACAAGAACCTCCAGCGCATCAAGCTCTGCGAGAAGCACAAAGCGAAGCGCCTGGCGCTGCGCCTGCGCTCCAAGGACCTCAAGCTCTCCCTCGAGGAGCGCATGGAGGCCCGCGCGTCGCTGTCGCTCCTGCCCTCGAACAGCTCGCCCACGCGCGTGCGCAACCGCTGCCAGATGACCGGCCGCAGCCGCGCCTACCTGCGCAAGTTCGGCATCTGCCGCAACGTCCTGCGCCTGCTCGGACACCAGGGCGTCCTGCCCGGCGTCACCAAAGCCTCTTGGTAGGGGGAGCCGCATCAGGCGGCGTCCCCCAGAACGCGCCTCCGGCGCTGCCCCCTAAACAGCCTCAGGTTTGTAGAACAGACAACGAAGAGATACGGAAACGAAGCGAAACCATATGTCCTGCACCGATCCCATCGCCGATATGCTGACCGTGATCCGCAACGGACTCGCCGCCAACAAGGGCACCGTGACGATCCCGCACTCGAACCTCAAGACCGGCATCTGCCAGGTCCTGAAGGACGAGGGCTACATCAGCCGCTTCGACGTCATGGACACCAAGCCCGCGAAGACCATCCAGGTCGGCCTCAAGTACGGCCCGGGCGGCGAAGCGGTGATCCACGACATCGATCGCATCAGCTCGCCCGGACACCGGCGCTACCTCGGCCGCACCGAGCTCAAGCCGATCCTGCGCGGCTTCGGCATCTCGATCATCTCGACCTCGCAGGGCATCCTGTCCGATCGCGCGTGCCGCAAGAAGCGGCTCGGCGGCGAAGTCCTCTGCACCGTCAAGTAGTCCCAGCATCTCTAGGAATCAGCCATGAGCAGAATCGGTAAGCTGCCTCTCGATCTTCCCCAGGGCGTCCAGGCGACGGTCGACGGCCAGTCGCTGTCGGTCAAGGGCCCCAAGGGCACCTTGAAGCTGCCCATCAGCCAGGGCATCAAGGTCACCGTCGCCGACAACAAGGTCGTCTTCGAGCGTTCCGAGGACACCAAGCCGCTGCGCGCGATGCACGGGACCACCCGCGCCCTCGCCCGCAACATGGTCGAAGGCGTGACCAAGGGCTACAGCAAGAGCCTCGAGATCGTCGGCGTCGGCTACAAGGCGCAGGTCCAGGGCAAGAAGATCGCGCTCAACGTCGGCTTCGCGAACACCATCGAGGTCGCGATCCCGGACAGCGTCACGGTCGCCCTGCCCGATGCGACCCACATCAACATCTCCGGCATGGACAAGCATGCGGTCGGCCAACTGGCCGCGAACATCCGCGCTGTGCGCAAGCCAGAGCCCTACAAGGGCAAGGGCATCCGCTACGTCGGCGAAGTCGTTCGCAAGAAGGCGGGCAAGTCGGCGACCGCCGGCGCCGCAGGCGTCAAGAAATAACGGAGCAGGAACGAAGCCATGGACAACAACAAAGCCAAGCGCGCGGCCATCGCGACCAAGAAGCTGCGCATCCGCAAGCGCGTGTTTGGCGACGCCGAGCGCCCCCGTCTGTCGGTCTACCGCAGCGAGGCCCACATCTACGGCCAGATCATCGACGACGTCCAGGGCAAGACCCTGTTCGCCGCCAGCACCATCTCCAAGGATGTGCGCGATCAGGTCAAAGGGCTCAAGCCCCAGGCCGCCGCCAAGGTCATCGGCGAGGTCCTCGCCGCCAAGGCCGTCGCCGGTGGCGTGACCAAGGTGGTCTTCGACCGCAACGGTCGCCGGTATGGCGGACGGCTCAAGGCACTGGCTGAGGGCGCTCGCGGCAAGGGCTTGCAATTCTAGGCTTTACGGCTACATTTTTCCCCCCTTCGCCCGAACCGGGCACGGTGGCCGTTCCCCTCGGGGAATGGCTGAAACGACAAGGACATACGCATGGTGATTCAACGCAGAGGGCCCGGCGGCCCGGGACAAGGCCAAGGCGGCCAAGGTGGGCAGGGTGGTCAAGGCGGCCAAGGCGGCGATCGCCGCGGGGACCGTCGTGGCGGCGCTCCTCAGCAGCGTGAATCGCGCAGCAAGCTCTACAGCGAAGACGTGGTCAAGATCAACCGCTGCGCCAAGGTCGTGAAGGGGGGCAAGCGCTTCAGCTTCGCCGCCTTCGTCGTCCTCGGCGACAACAAGGGCAAGGTCGGTTTCGGCAAGGGCAAGGCGAAGGAAGTCGCGAGCTCGATCGACAAGGCCGTCCGCGACGGCGAGAAGGACGTGCGCCCATATCCCATCGTCGGCGGCACCATCCCGCACGAGGTCGAAGGCCGCTTCGGCAGCGCCAAGGTCCGGCTGCTTCCCGCCGCGCCGGGAACCGGCGTCATCGCGGGCCGCAGCGTGCGCGCGGTGCTCGAGAAGGCCGGCGTCCACGACATCCTCACCAAGTGCTACGGCAACCACAACCCCGTCAATCTGATCCGCGCCACCATCAACGCGCTGTCCAAGCTGCGGACCAAGGACCAGTATCAGCAGCTGCGAGGAGTCGAACTGTGAGCCTGAACGACATCCTCATCACCGACACCGGACGTCAGCAGCGCCGCCGCGTTGGCCGCGGTCTCGGCAGCGGCATCGGCAAGACCGGCGGCCGCGGATCGAAGGGCGAAGGCTCGCGCACCGGCGGCAAGAACCGCGGACCGCTGTTCGAAGGCGGCCAGTTCCCGTTCTGGATGCGTCTGCCCAAGCGCGGATTCTCCAACCACGAACACAAGGTCACCTACCAGACCATCGATCTCGCCCGCGCGCTCAAGCGCGTGAAGGGCAAGGAGCTCACCCTCGAGACCCTCGAGACGGCCGGTCTGATCAATGCGGGAACCCGCGTGAAGATCGTCGGCGGCCGCGCTGAAGGCGCCGTCAAGGTCGAGCGCGCGGTCTCGATCGTCGTCAACCGCGTCTCCGGACCGGTCAAGGCGGCGATCGAAGCAGCCGGTGGAACGATCAAGGAACTCGATCTCGAAGCCGCTCCCAAGGACGCGCAGGCGTAACGAACTCTGATGGCCGACAAAGACCTCACTGAAAGTCCGGTCAAGGAGCTCCTCCGGCGCTTCCTCATCACCTTCCTGCTCGGAGTGGTGGTCTATCGGCTCGGCGTTTTCGTTCCCATTCCTGGAATCGATGCCAAGGCGCTCGCCAGCCTGGTCACCGCCAAGGGCGGCGACTCCGATGGGCTCGGCGCGCTGCTGCGCTACGCCAACATGTTCAATGGCGGCGCCATCGCCAACGCCTCGATCTTCGGCCTCGGCATCACGCCCTACATCAGCGCCAGCATCATCTTCCAGCTGCTCGCCTTCAGCATCCCGTCGCTGAAGCAGCTGCAGAAGGAAGGCGAATCGGGCCGCCGCAAGATCAACCAGTACACGCGCTACGCGACCCTGCTCATCTGCATCGTCCAGGCCATCATCGCCGCCATCGCCGTGGTGCGCTATCACGACGGCGACAACATTCTCGTTCGCACCGACAATCCGCTCTACTTCATCATCCAGAGCGTGGTGGTGATCTCGACCGGCAGCATGCTCATCCTGTGGATCGCCGAACAGATCACGCGCCATGGCATCGGCAACGGCGTTTCGATCATCATCATGATCGGCATCCTCGCGTATCTGCCCAGCTCGTTCCAGGGCTTCGGCGCCGATCTGCCCAAATTCCTCGGCATCGTCCTTGCGGCTCTGATCATCATCGCCGCCATCGTGGTGGTGGTGCAGGCGGTACGGCGCATCAATCTCGAGCAGCAGCGGCGCGTGCAGGGCAACAAGGTCTACGGCGGCGCCCAGACCACGCTCCCGCTCAAGCTCAACCAGGCGAACGTCATCCCGGTGATTTTCGCGTCGCCGGTGATGGTGGTGCTCGGATTCGCCGCCGCGCGGTTCGGCTCCAGCATCGGTCTCGACCAGCTGTTTGCCTATGGAGAGCCGGGGCACCGCTACCTGTTCGCCGGACTGATCATCGCCTTCACGTACTTCTACATCTCGGTGACCTTCGACCTCTTCGACCTGTCCAACCACTTCAAGCAGGCGGGTTTCTTCGTACGCGGCATCCGTCCGGGCAAGAATACCGTCGACCATCTCGCGGCGATCCTCAAGCGCATCACCTTTGTCGGCGCCATCTTCCTCGCGGTGATCGCCATCCTGCCGGAATTGATCGGCACCGCGGCGTTCGGCCTGAGCGGCAACAGCTCGACCGTCCTGCTCGGCGGCACCGGCCTGATGATCGTCGTCGGCGTGTCTTTGGACGTGATGCAGAAAGTCGCGGCCTTCTTCCTCGCTCATCAGTACCGCGGCCTCAGCGGCGGCGAAGACATCGCAAGCGCGCGCAAACCCGGGAAGCGGTTCTGATATGCCCAAGGAAGACAACATCCGGCTCGAGGCCAAGGTGAAGGAAAGCCTTCCCAATGCGCGCTTCAAGGTCCTGCTGCCGAATGGGCACGAGGTCCTGGCGCACATCTCGGGCAAGATCCGCATGCACTACATCCGTATCCTCCCCGGGGATACGGTCACCATCGAGATGTCTCCCTACGACCTGACCCGCGGTCGTATCGTCTACCGCGAAGCCTGACCCCAAAGTCCGATACCACCACCGTTGCCCAGCAACCTGTCCAAGAGCCAGCCATGAAGGTCCAAGCATCCGTTCGTCGCCGCTGCGAGAATTGCAAGATCGTACGCCGCAAGGGCCGCGTCCGCGTCATCTGCAGCGATCCCAACCACAAGCAGCGCCAGGGCTGACCCCACCCAGCTTCCCAGGAAATCCACCATGCCCCGAATCCTCGGCGTCGACATCCCGAACAACAAGAAGGTCCCGTACTCGCTCGCAGCGCTGTACGGCATCGGCTTGAACCGCGCAGCCATCATCTGCGAGAAGACCGGCGTCGACATCAACAAGCGCGCCTACCAGCTCAGCGAAGAAGAGCTTGGCCGCATCACGAACTACATCGAGAACAACTTCGTCATCGAGGGCAACCTGCGCCGTGAGATCCAGGCGAATATCGCCCGGTTCAAGGAGATCGGCTGCTATCGCGGCTATCGCCACGCGCGCAACCTGCCTTGCCGCGGTCAACGCACGCGCACCAATTCGCGCACTCGCAAGGGCAAGAAGAAGACCGTCGCGAACAAGAAGATCCTGCGCAAGTAAGCGCTCCCCGTCGAACGACCGCAAGCACACGAGAGCAACATGGCCTATACGAAGAAAAAAGTGAAGAAGACGGTGCGCTCCGGCATCGTTCACATCAACGCCACGTTCAACAACACGATCATCTCGATCACCGACCAGAATGGCGAAGTCGCCAGCTGGGAATCGGCGGGCTCGATCGGCTACAAGGGCAGCAAGAAGAGCACGCCCTTCGCAGCTCAGCTGGCCATGGAGCGCGCCGGCGACAAGGCGATGAAGCTCGGCCTCAAGGAGGCCGAGGTGCGCGTGCGTGGACCTGGCGCCGGCCGCGAAAGCGCCATCCGCGCCCTGGTCAATAGCGGCATCGTCGTCAAGGCGATCGTCGACGTGACGCCACTGCCCCATAACGGCTGCCGCCCACGGAAGAAGCGGCGCGTTTGAAGTCGGGTTGGTGGTTCGTGGTTGGTGGTTCGTGGTTGACCACCAACCACCA
>JACDEN010000099.1:5322-8112 GCA_013816415.1 Planctomycetota bacterium | reverse complement strand
TTGCCCCTACGGCCCTGCGGGCCTACCCCCGGGCTTTGTCGCGGCTCGATCACTTCGGCTACGCCTCCGTGATCGTGGCGCCATCGGCTACGCCGATTTTATGGCGCCACCGCCACTCGGCGCCCGAAGGATGCATCAGGACTGCTGCCCCCCGCACTTCGAATTCAACGCGCTCGTGGACGAGGACCGTTATCGAGCCCGAGGCCAAGGCGCCGAAGCCGCCGCTGTAGCAGCGCTACAGCAAAGGCGAGGCAACGCCGGCATCGGGCTCGAGAACGGCCGCAGTCAGACCGCGGCTTCGACTTGCCAGACTTCGAGCCAGACGGGGGTTTGGCGGCCGAAGACGGTGATCATCACGCGCAGTTCGCCCTTGGTTGCGTTGATTTCGGCGACCACGCCCTCCATACCGGCGAACGTGCCCTCTTTGACTTTGACCCGGTCGTCGACCTTGAACGGGATCTGAACCAGCTCTTTCCGCTGTTCGTCCGGCGACTGCGCGGTTGCGATGCGCACGATGCGCTCCGCCTCGTCCTTGGTCAGCGGGTCGGGATTGCGCGGATCCGCGCCGAGGAATCCAGTGACGCCGTCGACGGAGTTGATGGTGTCGAGGACGTCCGCCTCGGGCTCCATCTCGATGTAGATGTATCCAGGATAAAGCTTCCGCTCGGTCGACACCTTTTTGCCGCGCTTGACCTCGGTCACCCGTTCGGCCGGGATCAGCATCTGGCCGACCCGCGCATCGAGCTTCCGCCCGCGCAATTGCGTCTGTATGAGGTCCCGACAGGAGTTTTCACGGCCGGAAACGGCCTTCAGCACGTACCAGCGCATCAGAATCGATCTCCCAGGGATAAGAGGTAATTGAGCAGGTTCAGCAGGATGAAATCAGAGAGGAAGATCACGCCGGCGAGGATCGCGATCGCGACGGCGATCACCAGGGTGCTGCGCACCAGGGTGTTCGGCTTCGGCCACTCGACCCGCACCATCTCCTGCTCGACTTCGATCAGGAAATCGACCGATTTGTGATTGAATCCGGCCGCCACCAATCCGGCGATGATCGCGGACAGCGATGCCACGGTGAAGAAGATGCCGAGGATGAGCTGGCGCAGATGCGCCTGGGCGTTCTCGGGCCCGAGCGAGGCCGAGATCTTGGCAAACGCGCCGGTATAGCCGAGATCGGCGGCGACGACCAGGGCGAGAATCAGGCAGATGGTGCGGATTACCCGCCCTTGAGGCCATTTATACATGGTGACCAAAAAACAGAGAGATGGCACGGGAGGAGGGATTTGAACCCCCGACCGGTGGATTTGGAATCCACTGCTCTACCAGCTGAGCTACCCCCGTATGAAGGAAAGGACCGGACGGACTGCGGCTGTGCCATGATGCGGTCATCCGCTCCACGCAGCCGCGCGCCCTTTATTTGCGCTTCTTCTCCTTGTGGAGCGTGTGCTTGCGCAGGCGCGGGTTGTACTTCTTGAGCTCCAGCTTGGGCGAGGTCTTCGACCGGCTGGTGTAATAGTTCACGTCGCCGGTCTCAGCGCAGACCAGCATGATGTGCTCGCGTTTATCCTTGGCCATGACCTCATCCTTCTTTTCGTAAGTCCAATGAGACGCAAAAGCCGGCGCATGGCCGAAGCCACGCGCCGGCGCGCGTCAGAAATGTTATTCCAGGATCTTCGAGACGACGCCCGAACCGACCGTATGGCCGCCCTCGCGGATGGCGAAGCGCAGGCCTTCCTCCATGGCGATCTTGCTGATCAGCTCGACGGTGAAGCGCAGGTTGTCGCCCGGCATCACTAGCTCGCGGTCCTTCGGCAGCTCGACGCTGCCGGTGACGTCGGTGGTGCGGAAGTAGAACTGCGGACGATAGCCGTTCTGGAACGGCGTCTTGCGACCGCCCTCCTCGCCCTTGAGGATGTAGACCTCGGCCTCGAACTTCTTGTGGATCTTCACGGTCTTCGGCTTGCAGATGACCATGCCACGCTCGATCTGCTCCTTTTCGATACCGCGCAGGAGGATGCCGCAATTGTCGCCCGATTGGGTGGCGTCCATCTCCTTGCGGAACATCTCAATACCGGTGGCGACCGACTGCAGCGGCTCGTCGCGCAGACCGACGATCTCGACCGGTTCCTGGATCTTCAGCGTTCCGCGCTCGACACGCCCGGTAGCGACGGTGCCGCGGCCCGAGATCGAGAACACGTCCTCGACCGGCATCAGGAATGGCTTGGCGTCATCGCGGGTCGGCTCGGGCACGAATTCGTCGAGCGCCTTGAGCAGGTCGATGATGGGCTTGGCATCAGCGCTCTTCGGGTCGGTGGTGGCGAGCGCGGCGTTGGAACGTCCACGGATGATGGGGGTCTTATCGCCAGGGAACTGGTACTTCTTGAGCAGATCGCGGATCTCTTCCTCGACCAGGTCGAGGAGTTCCGGGTCATCGACGAGGTCGATCTTGTTCAGGAATACCACGATGTGGTTCACGCCGACCTGGCGCGCGAGCAGGACGTGCTCTTTGGTCTGGGGCATCGGACCGTCGCCGGCGGAGACCACCAGGATCGCGCCGTCCATCTGGGCGGCGCCGGTGATCATGTTCTTGACGAAGTCCGCATGTCCCGGGCAGTCGACGTGCGCGTAGTGACGCATATCGCTGGAATACTCGACGTGCGATGCCGCAATGGTGACGGTCTTGTTCGCGTCGCGAACCGTTCCGCCCTTCGTGATCTCGGCGTAGCTCCGGGGCGGCGTCGCCTTCGGATCGACCAGCGAGCAGACATGGACCAGAGCGGCGGTGAGCGT
>JACDEN010000099.1:0-5312 GCA_013816415.1 Planctomycetota bacterium | reverse complement strand
CTCTTGCCGTGGTCGATGTGGCCGATGGTGCCGACATTGACGTGCGGCTTGTTGCGGACGAACTTTTCCTTGGCCATGGGAGGCTCCCGATACGGATGCTCGCCGGCATTTTCCGGCGAAACGGTGAAGATGGAGAGACGTCGGGGGTCAGTGAGTGGAGCTACCTTTGGGATTTGAACCCAAGACCTCGTCCTTACCAAGGACGCGCTCTACCAACTGAGCTAAGGCAGCGTGAAGCCCCCCGAGATGTCGGCGGTCCGGAGTGGAGCGGGTGAAGGGAATCGAACCCTCGTCCTCAGCTTGGAAGGCTGCTGCTCTACCATTGAGCTACACCCGCGTGTGGGCACGGCTCGCGAGAGCCGCTCGCTCGGCACGCAGCGAGCCCTTGGTGACGGGTGGTGGGTAGAGAAGGACTCGAACCTTCGAAGGCGTAAGCCAGTAGATTTACAGTCTACCCCGTTTGGCCACTTCGGTATCTACCCGGGTGCCCGGTCCGACGACATCAATGATGACAAAGAGCTGGGCTTGCGCCGAAGACCGATGGCTGGAGCCACCTGCCGGACTCGAACCGGCGACCCACTGTTTACAAAACAGTAGCTCTACCGACTGAGCTAAGGTGGCAGACCCCCCCCTCCCGTAAGAGAAGGGACGGGGAGGATAGATAGGGCACCAGGGGTGTCAAGTTGCCAACAGGGACGCGCTTGCGTCATCCGTCTCTGCCCGGACCGAGCCCGGCGGCACGGACTCACTGCCGCGTCTTCGCCGCAACCACACGCGTCAGCGCGAGCTGGCCGATGGCCGGCAGGACGCCCACCAGCGGCTGGACGTATGGCAGGAATTTCGCCGAAACCACATCGTTTCCCTCGGCATTCAGCCAATCGCGCGGCATCGCCCGGGTGTCCTTGGCGACGGTGGTCAACGGCGTGACGAAGGTCTCGACCGCATAGGCGCCGGCCTGGCGCCGGAAGGCGATGGATCCGCTGCGTCCGCCCGCGAGCACCGCGGCGACCGCGGCGCGGCCGGCGCGGCGCGCCTCCGTGGCATCGACCTCGCTGACCACGCCCGGAAAGCAGCGCTGCAGGTAGCCGAAGGTGTCGGCGCGGATGCGGTGCTTCCTTCCCGGCGCGGCGGCAGCGAGGAACGCCTTGAGCTTCCCGGCCAGGAAATCGCCGAGGGCCCCGGAGCCCGACAGCTGCTTGTTGCCGTGGCTGTCGGTCTCGCCGAGGTCGATGATGTCGGCGCCCCCAGGACCGTGGATTCCTTCCGAGACCGCGATCACGCAGCGTCCGAGCTCGCGATACACGCGAGCCACGTCGGCGCAGAACGATTCCACCGAGAAGTCGACTTCCGGGCAGTAGATCAGGTGCGGTCCGTCCTGTGGAAAGATGCGGGCGAGGGCGCTCGCGGCGGTGAGCCAGCCGGCATTGCGGCCCATCACCACGTTGATCTTGAGCCCGCCCATCGAACGGTTGTCGAGATTGTCGCCCATGAAGGCCTGCGCGACCCACTTCGCCGCGGAGCCGTATCCCGGACAGTGGTCGGTGACGCGCAGATCGTTGTCGATGGTCTTGGGGCAGTGGAAGCAGGCCAGCTCGTAGCCGTCGCGCACCGCCATCTCGTTGATGATGTGGGTGGTCTCGGCGGTGTCGTTGCCGCCGATGTAGAAGAAGGCGCGGACGTCGAACTCCTTGAAGCGCGCGAGCACGCGCTCGCAGATCTCAGGGGTCGGCTTGAGGCGCACCGACTTCAGCGCGGCGGAGGGCGTGGCCGCCACGACCTCGAGATTGGCGCGGTCTTCCGCCGAGAAATCGCAGAGGTCGCCGTCGAGGATGCCGTGGATGCCGTGGATGGCGCCGAGCACGCGGGTGAACGCCGCCGGCTGCGCCAGGCAGGATTCGACGATGCCGACCAGCGATTGGTTGATGACGGCGGTGGGGCCGCCGGATTGACCGATGATGACCGTGCCCGGCTTGCCCATGGGACCTCCGCGAGGCGCGGCATGATCCCCTGCGACACGCCACGGCAAGCGGCCGTCGCGCGGCGATGGCCGGTCAAGGGACCGCGGCGACCTCGTACTCGATGTGGCAGCCGTAGAACCGCACGGCGGCCGACGCGGCGTCGGCGTCGAGACGGACGCGCAGCCACAGGGTCTCATCGCCGGCGATCGGCGTGAGGGCGATGGTCGTGGGAATGCACTCGATCATCTGGTTCAGTGCCGGCGCGCCGACGGTGGACAGGGCCGCATCCAGCAGGCTCTGGGGCGCAGGCGCAGCCGCGGTCAGGCGCAGGCGCTGCAGCGACAGGGTCGAGTTCACGGTGAAGCTCGCCGTGGCGTCGGCATCGTACACGTAGGCGATGAGCCCGGTCACCAGCGCTCCCTGGGGCAGGTGCACCGGCGCGATCAGCGCATCGTTTGCGCGGGCGCTGCCGAGCCCATGCCAGCCGCCGGCGTCGAGCGTCAGCGACAACGACTCGCGTTGGTTCTCGGGACGGAAATCCCCCGCCGCGACGGTCGCCGCCATGCGGTGCGGCCGCTGGTAGCGGTAGACTCCGTCGATGGCGATCCCCTGCGCATCGAGGCGTAGGACCGAGGGGTCGATCGACACCGTCGATCCGGTCTGCACGAGCCCCGAACCGACCGTGAGGCCGGCGCCCGTCGCGAACAGCTGCCAGGCGGCTCCCGTACCGGGGCGGACTCCGAGCGACGGTCCGACCGCGATCCAGGCGCTGCCGTCGGCGTTGACCAGGTCGTCGGCCTGATATTGCGCCGCGCTGTTCCACCCGCCGCGCCAGGAGACGCGGATGCCGGGCGCGAGCTTGTCGATGGTCACCGCGCCGTCGGCGAGCTTGCTGGTGGTGACCGCGCCATCGGCGACCGGCGCGACCAGCGCGTAGGGGACCGAGACCAGACGCCGGTCGGGCAGGACCTCGCCGTCGATCGCCACCTGGAGGAATCGCGGCCCCTGGGCGAAGACTGCGGGGCTGAGCGGCTGCACGGTGCCCAGGACGATGCTGTAGAATCCATGGTCGATGGCGACCCCGGGCCGGGATTCGCTCCAGGCCGGCATGCCGTAGTCGTCGACGATGGTGAACAGCAGGTCCGAGGTCCCCTGGACCGGCGCTCCGTCGCGCTCGACGTACCCCTGGTAGTTCATGAGACCGGGCGGGACCGCTTCGGAAGCGGTGCTCGACGCGGCTAGGAGGAGGACCAGCAGGAAGATACGTACCATCAGGGCGCGCGATCGTGTCATACACTTCCCACAATCAAGTGTTTGTTGCAATCGATTCAGTGTGTGATCATCTCCCGCCCCGTGCGATTCGCTCCAACCCTCTTCCTGATCGCCACCGCCGCCCATTCCTTCGCCCAGGACTGGCCGCTGAACGACGCGGTCGACGCTGGCGGCAGCCGCGTCTCCGCGGGCCGGATCGTCGTGCTCGATCAGATCGGTAGCGGGGCGGGATCCGGCTACCTCAGGCGGATTACGGCGCCGCCGGTGTCGCCCAAGGCCAGGGACCGGATCGCCGCATTGTCGTCGAGCAGCCACGGCGTCGCCCACCCCTCGAACCAGAACGGGACCTGCGGTTTAGGAGCCGGAGCGATCGCCATCGCGCTCGGCTGCGCGAGCCTGTTAAGTCGGAGGCTTCGCCCCCAAACCCCCGCGACCCTTTGTCGCCGTTCGATCCTGGTTGAAGCAGCCAGGATCGTCGCGTGATGGGCTTGTAGTCGGGGGCTTTGCCCAATGCTATTCAGTTAAGGCCTCCCCTTTCCCTTGGTTCCCCTGCCCTTCCAGCCCCGTGGCGATGACTTCCGCTGGCGTGGGAAGGATCGTCCAGGGCGTGGTTGTTGCCGGTAACGCCACAGTCTGAACAGAGCATAGTCGAAAGCCTTCTGGATCTCGCCGTCGCCTTTGGTTCCGGCGTGGAGGAGGCTGACGACGCAATCGGCGACGATCCTGCGATTGAGCCTGAAGGGCGGTGGTGCTGTGGGAGACGGGTTTCCACCGACGCTGTTCTTGGGGTCGATCGTGAGTTGGTGATGATGTCGCGCTCGTGCTTCGAGTTCGCTGGCAAAGAGTTGAAAGACCATCATGGCGCACACTTCTTGGGCGATCCCGTCGACATGACGGGCATGGAAGCGTTCGAGTCCATGCCAGAGCTTGAGTTCTCGGAAGGCGGTTTCGATGCGCCACCGCTGGGTGTAGAGAGCGACCAATTCGTGGTACGGATGTCGCTGCTGATCGATCAAGGACGTGAGGAAGATGGCTGCGGATCCATCTGGCAAGTGGAATCGCAGGAGCCGCAGCGGCACAGCCTCGCTGTTTCCCAGGAGACGAAACGGGATGACGACGTCATTGCTTGCCTGGGTGAGAAAAGGGACGATTTCGCTATAGATATGGAGTCCGCCACACGCAATGCGCATCAAGAAGTCTGCCCGCAGTTCGCTCAGCTGGGTGATGATTCGACGCGAGGGAATCCCACGATCAGCTATGAGCAGATCGCCGGGCTTGAGCGACGCGAAGAGATCCTGCCCTAACGCGCGTTCGCTTTCACGGTATCGTCCGAGCCGCCAATCGACGGGCTGGTTGGCGCCAACGTCCCAAAGCACCACCAACGATGCCTGAGGTCCGAGTTGTTCCTTCCCTGCACCGTGCGTGGGGCAACCAAAGTGCTTCTGCATGCACCGGTACGCCGGAAGAGCGAGCTTGGTGCCATCGATCGCCTGCAGGCGCAGGCCTGTGTAATTGACGCTGGCGTGGGTACGCGCCGTGGTGCAGAGGCGATACACCTGCGCCATGACATCGCGGCATTGCTTGGCATCCAGCTTCCGCCGCGCCTGGCAGAGCGCCGATGCGGACGGGGCTTTATCAGGAGTATCCCAACCCAGTTTATGGCCGAGGTACGCCTTCATTTCCTCGATCGTGCGCTCGTAGCCTTTGGTTCCCAAAACCGACATGAACATCAGACTGAGGAAAACCTGCGGCGGGCCAAGGCTTCCTCGGCGGCGGCGCCAATGCGTGGGTAGGATGTTGGGGAGGCAGCGGAAGACCCCGCTGAGGCTGGAAAGTGGGCTCATAACCCGAAAAAAATTTTCTAGGGGCGTGTCAACATGAAATTATCGGGAAAAGAGGGCTTCCTTAACTGAATAGCATTGGGCTTCGCCCCCAAACCCCCCGACCTTTGTCGCCGTTCGATCCTGGCTGAAGCAGCCAGGATCGTCGCGTGATGGGCTTCGCCCATTTTATCACGCGACCACGGCTCGGCGGTCGGCTGTTTTCATCGGGGGTTTCACCCCCGGGCCCCCGCGACCTTTG
>JACDEN010000622.1 GCA_013816415.1 Planctomycetota bacterium | reverse complement strand
CGCCTCGACCGCGCGGAACAGACGCCCGACGGCGACGCGCGCGCCAGCCGCGCCGCGGTCGCCGATCGTGCCGACGTCGCCATCGATGCCGACCACCCACGGCCGCGACGGGAACAGGTCGACGGCGACGGTCGCCGCGACACCGAACGCAGCGGAGCGCCCTGAGATCCAGCGCGGTCCGACGCCGATCCGCACATCGGCGTGGGCATACTGCAGCAGCCGCCAGGTGGCGGTCACCATGCCGCCGTCCTGCCGGCCATCGTCCCAGGCGCGCTCATAGCGGACGCGCGCGCCGACGCGGAAGGTGGATTCCACCTCGGCTTCGAGGCGGGCCATGGCGTCCCCGTGTCCGCTCGTCCCGGCCACGCCCCCGAGGCGTCCTCCCCACAGCCGATAGCGACGGTCCTCGCGGAAGACCGGCACCACCACCAGGTAGCCGGGCTTCGCATCGCGATAGGGATAGCGCGGGAACAGCGCGACGAGCAGACGGTTGCGCAGAACGCGGACCGGCGCGAAGCGTCCCATCCAGGGCAGCGAGAGCACCTCCCAGGCGCGGTCGAGGGCGTCGCGATGCGGCGGCGCGTCGGCGGCGCCGGCCGTCGGCGCTGCGGTCAGCAGCCACGCCAGCACGCATGCGGCGGCGAGCCGCGCCCAGGCGATCACGGCAGCGAGAGCGGCACGGGGATGATGCGGCTGATGGCGATCCGGAAGCGGGCCGCCGTGGCGGGGATGTCGACTGCCATGGTGGCCATGGTGGCGGACCTTGCCGCCGGCTCCATTGACTGGTCAGCGCGAATCCCGACAGGTTGGACAACCCCGCAACTCCCGTCGTGGCCGTCTCGCGCGACTGTCCTCCGGCGCGCCGGGGTTTATCGTGGCAGCATGCTGGAATGGTTGGCTCGGCGCTTCGGACGGTACGCCATCCCCAAGCTCGGACTGCTGATCGTGGCTGCACAGGGGATCACCTGGTTGATCGCCAGCCAGGAGTCCGCCGGTGGGGCGACGGTCACCAGCATGCTCGAGCTCGACCTCGCCAAGGTGCGGGCGGGCGAATGGTGGCGTCTGCTGAGCTTCGTGGTGCTGCCGCCGACCACGAACGCGATCTTCCTGCTGTGCGCCCTGTATTTCTTCTGGCTGATGTCGAACGCGCTGGAAGCCAAGTGGGGCAGCTTCCGCTTCAACTGCTACCTCGCGGTCGGCTGGCTGGTCACCCTCGCGGCGGGGGTGGCGACGGCCGCGGTGGTCGGCGACCTCCATGCGCAGCCGGCACAGAACGGCTGGATGATGGGATCGGTGTTCCTGGCCTTCGCCTGGCTGTGGCCGGACTTCGTCATCATGCTCTTCCTCATCATCCCGGTGAAGGTGAAGTACCTCGCGGCCGTGACCTGGGCCTGCTACCTGTGGACGCTGTGCGTCGGCAGCTGGGGCGAGCGCGCGCTGGTGGTGGCGGCGATCGCGAACTTCCTGCTGTTCTTTTCAGGTCAGATCGTCCAGCGCATGCGCCGCGGACACCGGCAGATGGTCGAGAAGGTGGTCCAGATCCGCGACGCCGACCAGGCGTTCCACACCTGCGTGGTGTGCGGCGCGACCGAGAAGACGCAGCCGGACGCGCAGTTCCGGACCTGCGGGGAGTGCCGTCCGGCGCGCGAATTCTGCCTCGCGCATCTCAAGGGGCACGAGCACCTGGGCGCTGCCACGCCCGTCGACGCGGCGAGCTGAGATTCAGCGACGGCGAGCCGCGACGCGCGGCCGCGGGCGTTTCTTCGCCGCCATCGGAGCGAGGATGGTCCCCCGGCACGAGCGGGCGGCGCAGCGGCAGACGTAGCGGCGGATGGTCTCCTCGTCCTCGCTGCCGTCGCGCTCGTAGGCGTAGTCGTAGGTCAGCTCCTCGCCTTCGGCGATGGTGCGCGCCGCCTCGATGAAGATATGCCCGTCCTCGTCGATCGCATCGCAATTCGGATCGCAGGAGTGGTTGATGTAGCGCGACTCGTTGCCGCAGCGCCCGCCGTCGAGGCTGATCTGCTCATCGATCGCGAACAGGAAGGTGTGGTGGCGTCCCATCGCCTCGTCGTCGTAGCGCCGGTCGGCCTCGTCGTTGTCGATGAGCTCGCCGACATATTCGATGATGCGCGTGCCCGCGCGGATGCGGCGGGTCGCGAACAGACCACGGCCCTGGATGGCAGAGGTACGGACTTCGATCATGGGCGGCGTTTTCGACATGGGCCGAGATCCTAGTGCCGGCGGGATCGCGCGAAACCCTCCGGTCGATCGCCTTCGACCCGACAGCAGGATTGAACCGCCACGACGCCACGACGCCACGGTTGGACAGAGAGACAGCAGTGAGGCGGGACGGGACAGCCGGCGATAGCCGCTCCCTTCTTCGAAGTCGTGGCGTCGTGGCGGTTCATCTCGTGCAAAGTCCGACTAAAAGTCCAAATTGACCCGTCCGATTTTGTGGTAAACTGCGGGACATGACGCAGCACTCGCCTCAGTGGGATTTTCCCACCCTGATTCCGGCAACCCAGGTTCCTCTGCCGGCCCTACGGATCGGATCGTCCGCGCGCATATGGTCGGCCTCATGCGTCTGCTCCTGCAATACGGCGACGAGATCGCCGAACTGAAGGCGCGGGTCGGAGCGCTCGAGCACCTCGCTACGAGGAAGGAGCTTTGAATCGGGGGCTTCGCCCCCAAACCCCCGCGACTTTTGTCGCCGTTCGATCCTGGCTGAGGCAGCCAGGATCGTCGCGGGATGGGCTTCGCCCATTTTATCCCGCGACCACGGCTCGGCAGTCGTCTCAGCC
>JACDEN010000621.1 GCA_013816415.1 Planctomycetota bacterium | reverse complement strand
GGCGTGACCATGCGCGAAGCGCTGCGGCAACGCCTGTGGCTGATGCTCGCGGGATTGGCGATCGCGCTCGTCGTCGCCCTGGCGACCATGAGCGCCGTCGACCAGTCGGCCAGATTGAAGCTCAGCATCGTGATCGTGACCTCGGTGCTCGGATTCGCCGCGACCCTGCTGGCGATCCTGGTCGGGGCGAGCCAGCTGCGGCGCGACCTCGACATGCGCATCGCGATCATGCTGTTCTCGAAGCCGCTGCCGCGCATCGCCTATGTCCTCGGACGCTGGCTCGGCGTGCAGCTGGTGGTGGCCGCCGCGCTGGCGATCCTGTGCGTGGTCGGATCGGCGATCGTCGGCGCCCGCTTCGGCGGGTTTCCGGACATGCGCCGCGTCGTCGCGCCCTCCGGCTGGCAGCTGGTCAGCGCGACCGGCGAGCTGCTGCCGATGGCCGAGGACCGCACCTATGTGCAGTTGACTGGACCGCCGGGAAACGCCGCGCGGTTCTCGTTCTCCGGACTGCCGGCCCCTGGTCCGCACGGGGCCGAGGTCCTGCTGCGCATGGATGTGCGCGCGCTCGACGGCGGTGACGAGCTCCAGCGCACGGCGGTCGAGGTGCTCGCCGCGCCCGCGGGAGAGCCTCCGTGGCAGGTGCTCGCGCTCGATGCGCACAGCCCGTACGGCGCGGGCGAGGGGTCGGGCGATGGCGTCGAGCCGACCGCCACCAGGCAGGTGCTGATCCGCGGCCGCAACCAGTCGCATCAGGACCTGTCGCAGGATTACTGCCGGCTCATCCTGCCGGCATCCTGCGTGCGCGACGGTCGCAGCGTGGTGCAGGTGGTGCGGCTGGATCCCCGCGCGGGATTGCTGATCGACCGCGTCGGTGGAGCGTACGTCGCCGTTCCCGGCGGCGGTTTCGTGCTCAATCTCGCGCGCGCGGCGCTGGTGGTGCTCGCCTGCTCGTCGGTGCTCACCGCCGCGACGCTCGCGATCGCCTCCCTCAGCAGCCTGCCGGTGGCGCTGCTCGGAGGCCTGACGCTGTTCTTCTGCGGCAGCGCCCTGCACGCGGTGCGCGAATCCCTGCGCTTCGACGAGCTCTCGCTTCCCGCGCGTCGTCTGCTGGCAATTGCCGACGGCGTCTTCCCCGACTTCGACCGCTATCCGATCGCCGCGAAGCTCGCCGCCGCCGAGGCGGTCGACTGGACGACGGTCGCCTCGGCCTGGGGATATTACGGTGTGTTCACCGTCGTCCTGATGACGCTGGCGTGGATCGCGCTCGCGCGGAGGGAGGTATGAGGCTCACCGTTCTGGGTCCTGCGTTCTGTGTTCTCCGTCGTCCGCTGACCGGATGCCTCCGGTCGACCGAGGACGTAGAAGCCAGAACCCAGAACGCTCGAAAATGACTTCCCGTCTCGCCCTCATCCTCGGGGTTTTATCGCTGATCGCGGCCCAGCTCCTGGCGTCGAAGGCGATCGCGCCGTTGCGCCGGGATGTGATGCCGACCAGCGAGGCCTACTCGGCGCTGACGCCGGGCGAGTTCGCCGGCACGCTGATGCTCGGCGGATTCCGCGGCCTGGCGTGCGACCTGCTGTGGCTGCGCGCCGATGCGGCGCAGGAGCAGGGCCGTTACTACGAAAGCCTGGCGCTGTTCCAGACCATCAGCCGGGTGCAGCCGCGCTTCGAGCAGGTGTGGACCTACATGTCGTGGAACATGGCCTACAACCTCGTCCACGAGGTCGAGGATCCCGACGCGAAATGGTCGTGGTTCCTTGCCGGCATCCACAGCAACGTGCGCGGCTGCGAGCGCAATCCCGCGAGCCTGCGCCTGCTCGTCCATCTCGCATCGATGTTCCAGCAGCGCGGGGACCGCTTCCACCACCGTATCGCCGCGCAGGAGTGGGCGCCGCTCGTCAATCCCGTGGTCGAGCGCGTGAACGCGCGCGTCGGTCCCGACCGGCGGCTGACCCCACTGCCGTCGGGCGCGGGCATCAGCAATTACCGCATCGCGTCGCTGCTGTACCGCGCGAGCGGGCGCCTGGCCGAGGCCATCGGGGCGCAGCAGCCGCCGATGGCGCGGCGCATGGTGCCGCTGACCATCGAATGCGATGGAAACCAGCAGCGCAACGGCGGCCATCACCGCGAGGCCGTGCGCACCTGGATCGAGAGCATGATCGTCTGGCAGGAGGTGAAGGCGCAGTACGACGCCATGCCGTTCGTGGTCGACGGCTACAGCGAACGCATCGACGGGATCGACAGCTACGAGCGCAATGAAGGTCGGTTGCGGCGCAAGGCGGCGCAGCTGGCGGCCCTGCTGCACGACGATCCGCAGCTCGCCAACGCGCTCGCCGCCGCCATCCTCGCCCGCCGCTTCGACGAGGCGCTCGCGCTGCTGTCCAGACCCGGCTGGCACGACACCGCTTCGCGCGGCCATGTCCGCTGGCTGGATGAGAACTGACGGCGCATCACGCTGCGCGCTTGAGCGCCCGCACCTGCGAACACGCTGACCGCCATGAATGAGGCCGCTCGCGTCCGCGTCGCCGCCGTCGGCAAGTTCGACGCGCTGCATCTCGGCCATCGCGCGCTCGCGGGTCGCGCCCATGCCCTGGGTGCAGCGACCCTGCTGGGATTCTCGGGCATGGCCGGGATCCTCGGCTGGCCGGCGCGGCTGCCGATCGTCGCCGCTTCCGACCGCGCGCGCGTGCTCGATGCCTGGGAGGTCTCCGAGTCGTGGCTGCCCTTCGCGGAGATCCAGCCGCTCGACGTCGAGGCCTTCGTGCGGCTGCTCGCGACCCGGCTGCGCTTCGGCGCGGTGGTGGTC
>JACDEN010000620.1 GCA_013816415.1 Planctomycetota bacterium | reverse complement strand
GCGCAGCGATCGCATCGAGGCCGCGCAGCGCGCTGCCCGCGGAATCGCCGAGCATGGCGTCGCCATCGTAGAGCGACGCGATCGGATCGCGCATCCATGCGGTGTCGGAGCCGAGATCGAGATCGGCGAAGGAGCGCATGACGGTGGTGGACGGACTGCCGCGCAGGCTTTCGGGCATGGCGGTGCCGATGGCGATGGCCGCGAGCGCCGATGCCGGGCGGCCGGCGGACGGATCCCTCTCGGCGCGCAACCAACGTCCGAACCAGCCACCGGCCATCGCCTGCCCCGCGTGCTCCATCAGGTCCTGGGCTTCGAAATGCGACCGCGTCGCGTCGTTGGAACCGGCCGCGTGCACCACCGCGAGATGGCCGTCGCGGTACCAGCGCTCGAGCGCGGAAAGATCGGGATGGAGCGAGAACATGCCGTCGAGCCGCAGCGAACCCTGCGCCGGGATCGCGATGCGCGGACGCGCGCGGTGGTAGCCGTCGTCTCCGACCGGCGGGACCAGCGAGAGCCCGTCGGCCCCACCGCGCAGGAACACCACGATCACCGCTCGTGGATCGTCCGCAGACGCGCTCATTGCCGCCGGATCGGTCATGTCAGCACCTTTGGAAGGCCGGTGACGACAGCAGCACGGCGAGTCCGCGCGCTCCGCCTCCGGCAGCGCGCCACGCGCCGCGTTCACGCTCGTCCGGCTGGCGACCCAGGAGGTGCGCCATCGCACCATCGTCGCCGCCGGCGCGTCGTGCCAGCGCGGTCGCATCGACGCTGCAGCCGGCGATGCGGTTGCCGCACAGCGCGGAGGCCAGGTTCCAGCGCCACATCAGGGTATCGCGCCAGGCCGCGGCCTCATCGGGATACCCATCGGGGGTCGGGAACTGGAACGGGGCGTGGCCCATACGGGTGAGATAGGCGGTGGTGTCGCGGCCCGCATCGCAGCGCGCGTCGGACGCGCGGACGGCCGACACCAGGAAATGGAAGGGGCGCTTGAGCTTCGTGCCGCGGTGCTCGACGCCGAGGAACTCCGATCGTCGGAACAGCGCGCGCAGGGTCGAGCGGATGTCGCCGCCGCTCGCGGTGAATTCCGCGGCCACCGCCGCGACGGCCGCGGACGGCGGATCATCGGCGATGAAGCGGCGGCAGAGCTTGGCGGCGATGTGGCGCGCGGTGGAGGGATGGTGGCAAACCAGCTCGAGCACGCGGTCGAGGTCAGATGCGCCTCCGCCGGCAGGGATTGCTGCGCCGAGGACCTCCTTCGCGCCGTCGTCATGCGCATCGGCCGAAAATTCGACCGCGCCCTTGCGCAGGCCGTTCTTCGGGCGGACCGTCCAGCCGCTGAGGCAGCGCGCCACCTCCATCACATCGTGCTGGGTGTACCCGCCATGGACACCGAGGGTGTGCAGCTCGAGCAGTTCACGGGCGTAGTTCTCGTTCGGACGCAGCCCGGCTCCCGCGCGGTTCGCGCGACCGTCGAGGTACCACAGCATCGCCGGACTCAGGGCCGAGGCGCGCAGCAGGTCGCTGAAGCGGCCGAATGCATGGCGGCGGATCACCTCACGTTCATCCGCCACCTTCAGCCACGCGCACTCCGCCTTCGAGATGTCGATGTTGAAATGGTCGCTCCAGAACTGGACCACCACCTCGTACAGCTGCCTGCGTGAGGTCATCGCGAGGAGGGTCTGTCCCTGCACCAGATCGTTCAGGAGGACGTGTTCATGGTATTCGTAGAGCTCGCCGATCGGCTCCTGCAGGGTCGAGAGTCGGCGCATCAGCCGGCGCGACGCCGAGTCGTCGATGTCTTCCGCGCGCAGCTGCGATTCGAGCCAGGCATGCGCGGCCGCCTCGGGTGTGTGCGCGAGGTCGAGCGCGGAATCGCGGTCGCCTGGCCGAATCCCGAACGAACAGCGGTTCAGGACATGGCCCAGCAGATCGACGTCCGCGCCCTGCGGTGGTTGGAAGGGCGTCTCTAGCAGGACGCCCTCGGACCAGCCCACGAGCTGCAGCGGCGTGCACCCGAGCGCGGCCAACAGGCAGCCGCTGCCAGCGGCGATGAGGACTCCCCGACGCGTCTGCATCGGATCAACCGAGCGAGACGGAGGATTGATCGGCGGCGAGCGGCAACGCAGCCGGCCCGACCGCGTGCGTGCGGCGCGTCGACCGCATGGCCAGCAGGGCGACGCCGAGACCGCTGATCAGCGCCCACGGCAGCACCACGAACCAGCCGATGAACGGCAGCAGGAAGGTCAGCCCGAGGACGCCGCCGCCGCGCAGGACGTTGCGCCCGGGCATGCCCTCGGCCGTCGATCCCGCGAGTCCGGAACCGATGCGCAGCGCGAGGCCGGCCGAACCGACCAATGCCATCAGCACCGGTACCAGGGCGATGACCAGCAGCGTGCCGCTGATCAGCGGATGGGGAATGGCCGCGGTGATGGCTCCGAGAGCCGCGAGCGGAACGAGCGCGGCCGCGCCGACCAGCGAAGCGGCGACGGACCGCCGCCCGTAGAGGTCGCGGCAGCGCTCCACGGACGCTGGAAACAGCGCCACCGCCGCCAGCCAATAGGCGACGACGACGAGATAGATGCCGGAGATGATGAGGAACCAGGTCAAGACATCGGCCATGATCATGGACGGATCCTTTCACGGCGGGCGGGGTTCGCCCGACAGCAGTGATAACGGCGTCGCTATGAAGTCGGTTACAGGGAACTGGGGGACCGTCCGACGTCCGACGTCCGACGACCGACGTCGACGACGGACAACTGAGAGATCGAAGCGATTCGTCTCAAGCCGACCACACCTTTGTTCTCACC
>JACDEN010000619.1 GCA_013816415.1 Planctomycetota bacterium | reverse complement strand
ACCACGTCCTCGTCGGCAGCCGGGACCGCGCCGCCCCAGTTCGCGGGATCGCTCCAGCGATCGCTCGCGCCGTCGCCGGTCCAGGTCGCGCCGGCGGCGCTGCCGGCGAGTCCCGCCAGCAACAGCGGCAGGCACGCGACGAGAACGATGCGCGACGCGACCATTGAGGTGACGATAACCGCTCGACCTGCCGCACAACCATGCCGGCCGCCGCCATCGCGGCAGTGGCTGGTCGGGTCAGCCGGCCGACGTCACCGGAGCGGGCGGTGCGTGCGTCCGCCGGTAAGCGGTCGGCGTCATGCCCAGCGCCTCGCGGAACTTGCGGTTGAAGAACGACTGGTCGGCGAAGCCACAGTCGACGGCGATGTCGAGCACGCTCTCGGAGGTCGCCCGCAATGCCCGCAACGCGGCGTCGAGGCGCTGCGCGAACTGGTAGGCGACGATGCTGGATCCGGTGTGGGCCTTGAAGGCGCGGCACAGGTGGTGCCTGCTGTAATCGAACTCGCGCGCCAGTCGCTCAAGGTCGACGTCCAGGTGCAGATCGTTGTCCAAGCGGCGACGCAACTCCTCCATCTTCAGCTCGCACGCGCCGACCTCGCCCTGCGCGGGATAGAGCCCGTGCTCGCGCACATGGCGCGCGCACACCACCAGCAGCAGGCGCAGGTGCGCCGCCATCGCCTCGGCGTATCCCGGCCGGCGAGACGATTCCTCGTCGAGCATGGCGTCGATGATCGCGTCCTGCGCGCCGCCCGGTTGGAGCTGCAATTGGACGAACTGGTTGCGGCGGTGGCGCAGGCTGGGATGGATGGGCAGGATCTGGTGCAGGGCGGCGTTCAGATCCGGCCCCACATCCGGCAGCAGGTGGTTCTGCACATCGAGGTAGAGGTTGATCACCTCGATGCCCTCGGGTCCGGTCACCAGGTCGTGGCTCTGGGTATAATGGGTGATGCCGAAGGAGCCCGGCCCGGTGGCGAACACCCGGTCGCCGATGTGGTGGGTGCAGCGTCCCTGCCTGATGTAGTTGACCTCGACGAAGGTGTGGCTGTGGCGCCAGTGGTGGGTCTGCACGTACCGGGGAAACCGTTGGACCCCGATGCCGTTGGGGTGGGAGCGGCCGTTGGGAGGCGTCTCGACCCGCATAGCGATCCCCTCCTGCTCGGACATCAATATAATCCAAGATTCCTGAGGATGAATGGAGGATATTGCTATCCGAGGGCCACCCATGCGCTCCAGCGTAACTCCCGAGCACATCTCCCATTACCGCGAGAACGGCTTCGTGCTGGTCGAGGACCTGCTCGATCAGGCCGAGATCGCCGAGCTGTCGGCGGCGGTGGCGCACGGGGTCGCCGAGATGGGCGACCGCAAGATCGTCGGCGGCAACGACTGGAAGGACGGCGACTCCTTCTACGACAACGTCTTCGTCCAGCGCCTCAACCTGTGGAAGAACGAGCCAGTGGTGAAGCGCTACATGCTCGGCGCCGAGATCGGCGCGATGGCGAGCGCGCTCGCCGGGGTCGATGCGCTCCGGGTGTGGCACGACCAGACGCTGCAGAAGAAGCCGTGGGCGAATCCCACCAGCTGGCACCTCGACACGCCGTACTGGTCATTCGATTCGCGCGACGCGCTCTCGATCTGGATCGCCCTCGATGACGTGACCATGCAGAACGGCTGCATGTACTATCTGCCCGGCAGCAATCGCCTGGTGAATTTCGAGAACGTCGGCATCGGTCCGAACATGGGCGACCTCTTCAACCTCTACCCCGCGCTCAAGACCATCGAGCCGGTGGCGGTGCCGATGCGTGCCGGCAGCTGCGCCTTCCACAACGGGCTCACCGCGCACGCGGCCGGCCCCAACATGACGCCGCGCTGGCGCCGAGCGATGACCTGCGCCTACATGCCCGACGGCTGCACCTTCAACGGCAAGGGCAACATCCTCACCGCCGAGCAGATCGCGCGCCTGAAGATCGGCGACCGCCTTGACGACGAGCAGCAGAATCCGCTGCTCGACGGCGCCGTCAGCGCCGCCGCGCGCTGATCGCTGGCTCAACGCGGTCACCACGGCGAGCACGGCCGCGTTGCGGTTCAATCGGTCTTCTGGTCCTTATTGAACACAATTGCTGCTAGCCGACGAACCGTCCGATCGCGAGCACGATCCCCAGCAGCACCAGGATCGCGCCCGACGCGAATTCCGCGCGGCTACCCAGCCACGCGCCGGCGCGGCGGCCGATCCACAGGCCGAGGATCGTCAGCACCACGGCCTGCGCGATGATGAACGCGAGCGCGATGCCGAGATGTCCCCCGATCACGCCGAGCGAGAAGCCGAGCGCCGCCTCGTCGAGGCTGACCGTCAGGCCCAGCAGCAGAAGCCGCCATCCGTTGGTGGTGGACAGGGCGCGCTCGTCGTCGGGCTCTGAGAACGATTCGATGATCGCGTGCACGCCGAGCGCGATGAGGATCAGCGCCGCGATCAGCGACGCCCATTGTCCGAAGACGCCGGCGGACTGCCGGCCCACGAGCATACCGAGGATCGGCATCCCGCCTTCGAAGCAGGCGAAGGTGACGGCGAGCCGCAGCCAGCGCTCGCGCGGGACCTGCGCGACGCCGAGTCCGATCGCCACCGCCAGGGTATCGAGTCCGATCGAGAACAAGATGGCGAGCAGCGCGATCATCGACGGCGATCATGCGCTCTTGCGAAAAAAATCTTAGCTGCTTTGTAACTGCCCAGCCAGGGGCCCCGTCGCGCTACGATGGGGCGGGCGCCGAGGGGCGGTGGGCGGATACAATGGGCGAAGCCCATCCGCCCACGG
>JACDEN010000098.1:2575-8141 GCA_013816415.1 Planctomycetota bacterium | reverse complement strand
CGGCTAGGGAAGTGGGTCGGGAATTCGAAGCCATGGTAACCTCCTGTTTCCAGTCGGAAGTATACGGCATGGCGGACGGAATCCCTCGGCGGCCCCTAGTCTCTTCGACAGCAGGCCCGGAGTGGCGTGGAAGTCGTCGTTGAGCCCGCTTAGAGGCGCCACGGGATGAAGCCAGCGCGTGCGATCTCGCTGCGGTCGTAGGCCGACTTGATGTCGAGAAACGGCGCGCCGTCCCCGCACGCCGAGGAGAAATCTGCGAACGAGATGGCCTTGAAGCGGGCATGCGCGACCGCCGCGATCACCGCCTGGGCCTTGGGCAGGGGGACCATCGGTTCGAGGCGGATCCCGTATTCGTGCATCGCCTCGCCTGGATCCGCGACGGGATCGATCACCACCGGCTCCACGCCGTACCGCCGCAGTTCGTTGACGATGTCGATGACCTTGGTGTTGCGCACGTCCGGGATGTCCTCCTTGAAGGTCAGCCCGAGGATCAGGACGCGGCCGCCTTTCACCTGGCGATCCTGCTGGATCATCAGCCGCACGCATTCGCGGGCGACGTAGGCGCCCATGGCATCGTTGATCCGGCGTCCGGCGAGGATCACCTGCGGGTGGTAGCCGACCGACTCGGCCTTGTGCGTCAGGTAGTACGGGTCGACGCCGATGCAGTGGCCACCGACCAGCCCGGGGCGGAACTTCAGGAAATTCCATTTCGTTCCTGCGGCCTCGAGCACATCCAGGGTGTCGATGCCCAGGCGGTGGAAGATCAGCGCCAGTTCATTGACCAGCGCGATGTTCAGATCGCGCTGGGTGTTCTCGATCACCTTGGCCGCCTCGGCGACCTTGACGCTCGCGGCGCGGAAGGTTCCGGCGGTGATGACCGCGCCATAGACATCGGCCACGACCTGCGCGGTCTGGGCATCGCTGCCGCTGACCACCTTCATGATCTGATCGATGGTGTGCTGCTTGTCGCCCGGGTTGATGCGCTCCGGGCTGTAGCCGAAGGTGAAATCGACGCCGGCGCGCAATCCGCTCTGCGCTTCCAGCACCGGCACGCAGGCCTCCTCGGTGGCGCCGGGATAGACCGTGCTTTCGTAGACCACCACGGTGCCGCGCTGCAGGTGCTTGCCGACGGTGGTGCTCGATCCGGTGAGGGGGCGCAGATCCGGACGTTTGGCCTCGTCCACCGGAGTCGGCACCGCGACGATGATGAAGCGCGCCTTCGCCAGGTCGGCGCCGTCGCTCGTGAATGCGATGCCCGCGCCCGTGAGGGCAGCGCTTGCCACCTCGCGCGTCTCATCGATGCCGCGGCGCAGGCGGTCGATCTTGGCCTCGTTGATGTCGAAGCCGATGACCGAGAATTTCTTCGCCAGGCACACCGCCAGCGGAAGTCCGACGTAGCCGAGCCCGACCACGGCCAGCGGGACGGTGCGGGAAGCGAGGGCGGCGACGAGGCCGTCGGTTGGATGGGACATGCGGTCGGTGCTCGGGTGGGCGGGATGGTTCGTGCCGGAAGCGGCGCATCTTCCGGAGGCGATCCGAGGACGCAACCGCATGGCGACAGGTGCGATAGGCTCAGGTGATTCAGCTGTGCACAGACAGCTCCGACGAGCGTCCGATCGATGAACGCAGCCGATCCAACGCTGGCGAGGAGTCCTACCGATGAGACACTCGCTGCCGGTCTCAACATCCACGCGCTGTGGGAGGTATCACTCCGGATGTCCCTGCGCACGCCGTGCCTGATCGCCCTCGCATGCTGGCTCGGCTGCGGCCCGCTTGCGGCGGTCGAGGTCACAGCGGCGGCCGCGCGGATCGATGCGGTGATCGAGGCCGATTGCAGCCATCATGGCGTCGCCCTCAGCCGAGAGGCTCCCGACGCCGTGTTCCTGCGCCGCGTCTACCTCGACATCATCGGCCGCATCCCGACCGTCGACGAAGCGACGCGCTTCCTGTCCGACTCGCACAGCGATCGGCGGCACCTGCTGATCGAGAAGCTCATCGCCAGCGACGGATACGTCCACGCGCAGTATGGTTTCTGGGCCGACCTCCTCCGCCTCCAGACCCAGCTGATGGGGCGTTACACCGGCGAGCCCTACATCGATTGGGTCAAGCAGGCGATCCGCGCCGACATGCCGTACGACCAGTTCGTCACCGCGCTGATCACCGCCCAAGGTCCGGCGCTCGCGGCCGGCAACGGGGCGACGGGATTCTATCTGCGCGATGCGGGCATGCCGCAGGACAACATGTCGAACACCATCCAGGTGTTCCTCGGCACGCGTGTGGCGTGCGCGCAGTGCCACAACCATCCGTTCGACACCTGGACGCGCATGCAGTACCTGCAGATGGCGGCCTACACCAACAGCGTGAAGGAGCAGGCCGATCCGGCATTCGTCGACGCCTTGAAGAAGCTGGCGAACGCCGAGGGCAAGCCGAGCAAGGACGAGGCTGACGCGATGCGCAAATGGACCGACACCGTCGCGCAAGCGGTCAGCGACGGCGGCAAGGACACCATCGCCCTGCCCAAGGATTACCAGTACCCCGACGGCAAGCCGGGGAAGACGGTGAAGGCCCACGCGCTGATCGGCAGCATCACCACGAAGAGCGGACAGAAGCCGCGCGACGCCTATGCCGCATGGCTGACCTCGCCGGACAATCCACGCTTCAGCGTCGTCATCGCCAACCGCTTGTGGAAGCGCGTCATGGGCCTGGGCGCGATCGAACCCCTCGACAACTTCACCGACGCCACGGTTGCCGCCAATCCCGCGCTGATGGATGAGCTCGCCGGCCTGATGAAGGACGTCGATTACGATCTGAGGAAATTCCAGGAGATCCTCTATCACACCAGGACCTATCAGCGGATCGCGACCGCCGCCCCGATCCTCGAGCCGGGGGAGTACCGGTTCCCCGGTCCCGTGCTGCGTCGGCTCTCCGCCGAGCAGGTGTGGGATTCGCTGCTGACCCTGGTGGTGCCGGACCTCGATAAGCGGAAACTGAGCGACGCCGCGGCGATGTACGCCTACTACGAGGAGATGTCCCACCGTTCGCCCGCCGACCTCTGGCAGCAGATCAAGACCGTCGCGGCGAAACTGCAGGAGCGGCTCGAGGTGGGCGATCGCATGTACGCCCTCGAGAAGACCGGTGACAAGGACGCCGTGCACAAGACTCCGGGATTCCAGCAGCTGCGTGACCAGGCGCAGTCGCTCGACCGCGTCATCCGCGACCTGTCGTTCGACCGCCTGAAGGGGGCCCAGGTGCCCGAGAGCGACGAGCGCTGGAAAGGCTTCCGCCGCGACCTGGTGCGCGCGTCCGAGGTTTCCTCTCCCGCGCCACCCGGACACTTCCTGCGGGATTTCGGCCAATCGGACCGGCTGCTGATCGACAATTCCAATCGCAACGCCGCGGTCACGCAGGCGCTGACGCTACTCAACGGCTTCGTCGACCAGGAGGTGCTGCAGCCGAAGACCGTGCTGATGCGCACGGTCGCGACGGTCGAGGATCCGGCGGCAAAGCTGCGCGTCCTGTTCCTGGCGATCCTGACCCGCGAACCGACCGACGCCGATCGCAAGCCCTTCGCCGGCTGGGAAGCGGCGACGGCGCCCGATCCCAAGCTGACGGGCAAGGCCGCTGCCGCAGCTCAGGCCAAGCAGGTGGATCAGCTGGTTCGCGGAGTCGCCTGGACCTTGATCAATTCCCGCGAATTCATGTTCGAAAGGTAGGGGGCCGGATGAATCTCGAATTCCTGAAGCGCGCCGACGATCTGCGCCGCCGCGATTTCCTGCGCTTCACGGCGCTGTCTTTGCTCGGCGTCTCCTTCGCTGCGCGGGCTTCGGCGGATCCCGCGTCGGCGGCAGCGACCAACCGCGCCTCGCGGCCGACGGCGAAGAACATCATCTACCTGTACATGTCGGGCGGCATGAGCCACCTCGACACCTTCGATACCAAGCCGGGAACCAAGGTGCAGGGTCCGGTCGAGAGCATCGCGACCTCGGCCGATGGCGTACGCATCAGCGAATACTTCCCGCTCGTCGCCCGTCAGATGCACCACGTCGCGGTGATGCGCTCGCTGACCTCGAACCAGGGAGCGCACGAGCAGGGCAACTATTTCATGCACACCAGCTATACGCTGCGCGGCACCGTGCAGCACCCGTCGCTCGGCGCGTGGATGCTGAAGTTCGCCGGCCGCACCAACGCCACCATCCCCGGCAGCGTGGTCATCGGCGGCGGCAGCAATTATCCAGGCAGCGGCTACCTCGAACCGCAATACGACCCGGTGCTGCTCGGACGCGCGACCGATGGGCTGAAATACAGCAAGCGCTTCAAGGGTGTCACCGCCGACGAATTCACCCGCCGTCAGCAGGCGCTGATGGCCTTCAGCCAATCCTTCGCCGCCGCCAATCCCATCGAACCGGTCAACGCCTACCAGGATGCCTACGATCAGGCGGTCACCCTGATGCGATCGAGCGATCTCGACGCGTTCAGCATCACCGACGAGAGCAAGGCCAGCCGCGACGCCTACGGCGACACGCCCTTCGGCCAGGGCTGCCTGCTCGCGCGGCGCCTGATCGAACACGACGTGCGCTACGTCGAGGTCGACCTCGGAGGATGGGACACCCACGCGCAGAATTTCGAGCGCGTCTCCGAGCAGGCCGCCATCCTCGACCGCGGGCTGAGCGCGCTGCTCGCCGAGCTGCACCAGCGCGGCCTGCTCGAGGAGACCCTGGTGGTGCTGACCACCGAATTCGGCCGCTCGCCCGAGATCACCGACAATCTCGGCCGCAACCACCACCCCCGCGCCTTCTGCGGCCTGCTCGCCGGCGGCGGCATCCGCGGCGGCCAAGCCTACGGCGCGACCGACGCCTCCGGCATCGCGGTGGCGGACAACCCGGTGACCATCCCGGACTTCAACGCGACCATCGCCTACGCCGCGCGGCTGCCGCTCGACACTGTGGTGCACTCGCCGGCGGGCCGCCCATTCACGCTCGCGGACAAGGGGCGCCCCGTCCTGGCAGTGATGTAGGAAGGATTGGCCATGGCCATGGCTATAGCTATGGCCATGGCCAATTTCTCTTCTTCATCCGCGTATGTTTGATCAATGCGGTGAGCATCCTTCCTTAAAATTGAAGTGCGGCACCAAGCGCAGCGCATCCCCCACCGAATTTGGCCATGGCTAATTCCTCCGATCCATGCGCAGCCGGTTGATCAACGCGCTGAGCATCCTTCCCAATTGCTGGAGTTCGGCGACGAGCGCAGCGCAATCACCGAGAATTCCGAGCGTCATCGCCATCTGCAGTTGCGCCGTCAGCTCATAGTTCGATCCGCGAGCGATCGCGATGCAGCGCGCGAAGTCGGCATCGCTGCCGCGACCGCGGCCCTCGGCGATATTGAGCACCACCGACGTCGCCGCGCGTCTGATCTGATCGCGCAGATCAGTGTCGGCGACGTCCGCCGACAATCGATATGCCCGTGCGCACATCTCGCGTGCGACGCTGTAGACCCTGAGATCCTCGAGTTCCTGTGCCATGTCCGGCTCCTTCGCACCACCCCCACCGGGCGCAGCGCAGCCGTCAAC
>JACDEN010000098.1:0-2565 GCA_013816415.1 Planctomycetota bacterium | reverse complement strand
GCCCGCGCCCCGCGGGGCAGGGTTTACGGCGAGAACGCCCGGTAAAATTGGAACAGGAGCGGTACCTGATGAGGTAGCCGTAGCCGTAGCCGTAGCCGTAGCACCGCCATCGCCCAAAAAACCAAGCCATGGCCATAGCCATAGCCAAGGCCATGGCCAATCCCCTCCCCCCGCAATTTCCCATATGCCCCCGACAGGAATCCCCACCTGCCCTCTGATATAAAACCCCCCATGACCGACTCCTTCCCCCGTCCCTCTCCCGCCCTGACCCCCGCCCAGCGCCTCTACCTCGACGTCAACGGCTACGTCGTCATCCCCAACACGCTGTCAGCCGACGAGGTCGGTGCCCTGATGGACGCCATCCATCACCTGAAGCGCGAACTGGAATCCGTCCCTCCCGGCACCTTCATTCGCAACGCCTGCCTGCCGCGGAACAACGACCCCTACCTGTCGTCCCTGTCCTCACCGATCGAAGCCCATCCCGCGATCACCGCCCATTGTACCAATCCCCGCTTGGTCGCCATGGCCGAGGAACTGATCGGCGGCGAGGCGCGCATCTGCGAGGCGGCCGCGGTGGTCAACCGGCGCAATCCCGAAACCTTCCGTTCACCGCCGGTCTATGGATTCCACACCGGCATCGACATCCCGTTCGGCAGCCACATCGCGAACGGGCTCTATCACTGCTGCTTCGTCAAGACGCTCACCAACCTAACCGAGCTCGGACCCGATGACGGCGGCACCGTGGTCATCGCCGGAAGCCACAAGATCAACGTGCCGGAGGACCAGCTCATCGCGGCGGCGATGCAGGATCCACGGATGATCCATCAGGTCATCGCCCCGGCGGGATCGACCCTACTGTTCAGCGAAACCCTGCTGCACGCCACCGGACAGATCCGCAGCGACCGCGAACGGACCATCCTGATCTGCGGCTACAATGCGCGGATGATGCCCGCCTGGGACCTGTCGACGTGGTCGCCGGAATTCATCGAGCGCCTGCCAGAATCGCATCGGACGCTTTTCCTCGGCCGCACCAACTGGACGCGGGGCGCGCGCTACCGCACGCTCGATCAGCCGGTGGATACGCGCGTTTATGCGAATCACCCGTGGATGGATGTTGCCATGGTGGGGGGATAGATTGGCCGTGGCCGTAGCCATGGCTTCACGGGCGCCACGACCACGGCCATAGCCACGGCCATAGCCAATCCCGCCACCGCCATAGCTAATTGCGCCGGTCGTTGGTGCGAGCGGGACGCTCGGGCAGCACGCCGCGCTCGCGTTCGGCGTTCTGTCCACCGACGTACGGAAGTACGCGGACCATGACGCCGGGTTCGCAGGTGCTGCGCGGTGCGAGGTCGAGCAGGCAATCTCCCGCGCCGGCGGCGATGAGGTCGCCGCTGCCGTTCCAGGCGATCGGCTCGACGCCCATCCGCGTGATCATGGCCGGCAGGAACAGGCGGCGGTCGCCGCGATTGCGCCAGTCGACGGCCATCGGCAGGGTCTTCCATGCCGGGCCGGCGACGCCGCCGAAGCGCGCGAGCAGCGGCCACAGCACCAGGTGCGCGGTGGCGAGGACGCTCACCGGATTGCCAGGAAGTCCGACGATGAAACGGTCGCCCTTGCGCGCGAGGAACACCGGTTTACCCGGCTGCAGCGCGATATGGTGGAAGACGGTCTGGTAGCCCAGCGCAGCCGCGGCGGTAGGCACGAGGTCCTTGTCGCCGGCGCTGACTCCGCCCGTGGTGACGACGATGTCGGCGATCGCTGCGGCGTTGCCCAGCTCAGCCTGCAGCGCGTTGGCATCGTCGGGGGCCCGGGTCCGCGAGTGGGGCAGGCCGAGAGCCGCTGCGAATGCCGACAGCAACGGTCCGTTGGAATCATGGATGCGCGCCGACGCATCGGCTGCGGTGCCGCTCGCAGGAGGGGCCGCGAGCTCATCCCCAGTGGTGACGATGGCGAGCCGAGGGGGTACGATCACCGCGAGGTCGCGCGCTCCCGCCATCGCAGACACCGAGATGGTGACCGGCGTCAAGCGGGTGCCGGCGCACACCACCACGGCGCCGGCGGCCCCGTCCTGGGCGCGCAGCGCCACATTGCGGCGCTGCGCCGGAGACGGCGGCAGCATCTTCGGGTCGGTGACCGCGACCGACTCGGCATCGCCGCTGCTGTGGCGGTCGATCGCTTCGATCGGGACGACGGTGGTGCCGGCGGGGCACGGCGCGCCGGTCATGATGCGCACCGCCTGACCCGGAGCGACAGTGCCCGAATACACCGCTCCTGCCATGATCGAGCCGACGACGCGGTAGCGCGGAAATGGCGGCGCCCCTGCGGGAGGCAATGCGATCGCGTAGCCATCCATGGTCGCGCGATCAAACGGCGGCTGATCGCGGCCGAGGCGCACGTCCTCGGCGAGGATGCGGTTGTACGCGTGATCGATGCCGACGCGCTCGATCTGCCGCCGCAAGGCGATGGCGTCGATGAGGGCGATGGCGTCGTCGTAGGTCAGCATGACTGTCTTTCTACAGGGGGAGCACTGTCGGCAGGGGGAGCCGCATCAGGCGGCTCCCC
>JACDEN010000097.1 GCA_013816415.1 Planctomycetota bacterium | reverse complement strand
CATGCCAGCGACTGCCCGCCCGAGGTGGATTTCCTCACCGCGACGGTCGACGTGCAGCGCGGCGGCCAGCGCGCCCCCGGCCGCCTGTACTACCTCGTCACCGGCTGGAACGGCACCGATGGCCGCTCCTACGATCTCGCCTGGGGCCATCTGATCCTGGCGCCCATCGGCGTGCAGCCCACCACCGGCGAACTGCACAGCGGCCTCGACCGCATGGCCGCGCTCATGACCGGACTTGCCGCCGAGTGGGGCCGCCCGCTCGCCCGCCGCGGCGTGGACGTAGGCGACCGTCAGGACGAATTGCGCCTCTGGCTAACCAAGCACCCCGACTGGTGGGCGATCAAGGGCGCCGCCGGCACGATCCGCCCCGACCTCAAGGCGTCGATTGGCTTCGACTTGGGCGGCACGATCTACCGCCGGGAACAGCAGGAGCGCAACGGGCGCTGGTGGCTGTACATCATCGACACCGACCCGTGCCGGCGCGAGGCCCAGGCGGCGTTTCGTGTGCCACCGGGCAAGGCCGGCGCCGCGCATCTGCCCAAGGATCTCGTGGTGGCCGACACGCTGCTGCGGCACTACTGCGCGACGTGCGAGATCCCCGACGGCAAGGGCGGGTCGAAGTGGTCCCAGCGCGAGACGGACCGCAAGCACCACCCCGAGTACCAATTGCGCCACGACCTGCTGGACTGCCGCACCTACGCCGTTGCGCTGGCGCGGTCGTATCAGCGGGAATTGATCAGGAAGGCCGCGACACCTGCGCCCGCCGCACCGGCCCCGCCCGCCGGATGGGTCAACGACTTCACCGGGGGCAACGAATGGACGCTCTGATCCGTGGCGTTTGTGCCACGCCGGCATTGGCCAGCGGGGCGCGGGTACCGGTTGCGCCAGCGACCGCCCGCGTGGCAATCGGAACTTGATCGTCAAGGGCAATGGTAATACATGGTACTACCATATGTCGTGGGTCACTGAAGGTACCACATGGGGCGGTATAGTTCCCGACTGGAAGCCGGGCACGACCAGGGCCACCGTCTCGGTTCTGTGCTGCCCGAAATGCGGGGGCCGCGACCTGCACGCCCAGGGCGCCAGGTCGAAGACGTCCCAAAGCGAGTTTTTCGAGTGCAGGGTCTGCGACGAGCGGTTCAAAACGCAGCGCCTGCCTACGAAGGCTAAGGGGTTCCTGCTTTAGCGTGTGGGCGGATGCCCACGCCAACGGAACACAGAGGCGGATTCGTCGTAGCGTCACCGCATGGCGACTGCTGCCCAGATTCAATCCGCTCTTGCGGATGCACTCGCCAATGATGTGAGCTTCGCGGATATGGCCGCGCTGCTCAAGCGGGCGATTCTAAACGCCTATATTAATGCGTCCGGCGAGTGCGAATTGCCGTGGCAGTCCGTTGGCTCGGACGGCACTTCGACCGCTCGTCTGCCTCTGGAAACCGCGAAGCAACTGCTCGACTTCTGCCTCCAGCGCGCCAGCGGCGGCGTCATCGGCCAATACGTCGAATTCACGGAACGCCGGTGACTGCCGCGCTGCAATTCTCCGGAGCGTGGCAGGGCGCCGCGGGCAATCGCCTGATGGGTCCGTGGCGCGTCTGGGAGAACGACCCCAACAGCGATTGGACGAACGAGGCGGCAAGCCTGTCCGTCCGCGCCTGGGATCTCGTGCGCAACGATCCGGTCATGGCGGCGCTGCTCACCGCCAAGATCATCGGCACGCACGGCGCCGAGGGTCTGCGCCTGCGCTCACAGTACAGCGCCGACCGCATCGAAGCCGTCAGCGACGCCGAAGTCGAAATACGCCGTCACGTCGAGGACGAGGTCGCCGCCGCAACGTCGATCGACGCCACCGGACTGATGACCCGCCACGAGTTCGAGGAAGCCCTAGACGAACTGGCCACCGTCTCGGGCGAATCGTTCGCTGTGCGCCTGTTCATCCCCGACCGGCCGGGCGCGACAACCGCGACCTGCTGGCGCATCATTCGCCCCGAACGGGTCTGCAACCCGCCCGGCAAGACGGACAGCAACGCGCTCTACCAGGGCCTCGCGCTCGATGATAACGGCGCCATCGCCGGTATCTGGATCGCCCCGCCCCGGCGCATGGGTTCCGCCATGCCGCGGCACGACGACTGGGCATTCGTCCCGTGGTACGCAGAGGACGGCAGCCGCAACGTGATCCACCGCATCGGCAAGCGCATGCCGGGCAGCTACCGCGGCGTGTCGCTGTTCGCCGCGAACATCCCGCTGGCCAAGCAGATCAAGGGCGTGCTGGACGCCTACGTGGTCGCCAAGCGCGTGCAGGCGTGCCACCCCATCTTTATCTCCTGCGACGACCCGCTGGCCGCCGCCGCCGCTGACCGCAACGGCGCCGTCTGGGGTCCGAATACCACGCTGGAACCCGGCAAGGTCTACTACGTCGGGCGTGACGCGAGCGTGAACTTCTCCACCTGGTCATTCCAGGGCGCGGATATGCGCGAGTTCCTGGACACGCTCTACCGCAATCAATTCGCCGCCCTTGGTATGCCCATCGACGTGGTGCTCGCACAGCTTGGCAACACCAACATGGCCGCGAGTCGGTCGGCATGGCTCCAGTATTACCGGCAATGCACGCGCTGGCAGGACGACCACATCGAGCAGGTCAGCCGCGTGCTTGACGAGGCGATTATCCGCGAGGCCGTTGCCCGCGGTCGCCTGTCATTCCCGGCCGACATGCCGTGGCCGCGCATCATGTGCGGCCGGTACGTGCGCCCGCCGCGCTCGATGCCCGACCCGCTCAAGGAAGCCATGGCCGTCAAGGCGTGGGTCGAGTTGGGACGCGATCGGACGGGCCTCTTTGCCGAATCCGGCGTGGATTTCCGCGATTCCATCGTGCAGCGCGCCGACGACGACCGCTGGATGGAGTCGCAGGGCGTCGAATCCGCCGAGGACGCGGCAGAGGCAGCGGAACCGGCACCGGCCGAGGCTGAACCGGCCAAGCCCGACGAGGAAGCACCGCCGAAACCCGAGGAAAAGCAGCCATGAACCCATTTCTGGCGAGCCTCGCCGCTGACCTCTGGGCCATGGAGCCGGTCGCGCTGGAACGGTTCCTGGCGACGATCGCCGCCGCGGACATCAACGCCGCGCTGCGCCTGACCGTCGAGGAAGACGACAGCGAACCCTACGCAGCGGCCGATGGCGTCGCTACGATTCCGGTGTCCGGTATTCTGCTCAAGTCCGTGCCGCCGCTCCTGCGCGCGTTCGGCTTCGACGCCACCGGCTATATCCAGATTGGCGCCGCGCTCGCTCAGGCGAACGCCGACCCGTCCGTATCTCGCATCGTCCTGGCGATCGATTCCCCCGGCGGCTCGGTCGCTGGCGTCCAGGCGCTTGCCGATCAGATCCACGCCAGCGCCAAGCCGGTGCAGGCGCACATCAGCGACCTCGGAGCATCGGCTGCGTACTGGCTCGCCTCCCAGGCCAGCGCCGGCATCACCGCCGAGCGCGGCGCCCAGGTCGGTTCCATCGGCGTGTTCCGCGCAGTGGTGGACAAATCCGCAGCCGCAGCCGCCGCCGGCATCAAGGTTCATGTCCTGGCCAGCGGCGCCCACAAAGGCGTTGGCGTGCCCGGTTCCGCCATCGAACCCGAACAGCTTGCCGAATTGCAGCGGTCGGTCGACGCGATGGCCGCCGGATTCGTGGCTGACATTGCGCGCGGTCGTGGGCGGATGCCCACCGACTTTGCAGACAGCGCCGATGGGCGCGTATTCTCGGCCGCAGACGCGAAGGCGCGTGGCCTCATTGACGATGTCACCGCTGACCCTCTCAAGGAACACCGCATGTCGAAGTCGATCGAACAGATGGCCGCCCTGATCGAGAAGCACCCGGCCCACGCCGTGCTGATCGCCAAGATGTCGACCGCAGAAAAGACGGTGGAAGCCGACATCGTCGCCGCCATCGCCAAGATCGACGCCGACGCCGCGCTGGCCAAGTCCGAAGCCGACGCCAAGGCGACCTCCGACCGCATCGCCAAGATGGAAGCCGACGCGAAGGCCCAGGGCGAGCGGATCGCCGCCCTGACCGTCGAGCGCGACGACCTCAAGGCCAAGCGCGACGCTCTCGCCGCCCTCAAGGCCGGCGCCGTCGATGCGGTCAAGGTCAAGGGCGAAGGCAACGAGCAGGTCCGTCCGACCTTCACCCGCGCACAGGTATCGGCGGGCAAGGTCCCCGAGTCCGTGCGTCTGTCCGGCGACTACCTGATCAGCGACGCCTGATCAGCCCACCCATCCGCCCACATCCCAAGAAAAACCTAAGCCATGGCGAACACCATCACCCCCCTGATCCAGAAGATCTTCGGCAAGTCCCTCCCCTCCCTCCGCAACGCCGCCAGCGCGGTTCGCGTCTGCCGCGTGGACTTCGAGAACGAAGTGAAACAGAAGGGCAACGTCATCGACCTGCCCATCCCGGTCGCCTCTTCGACCGCCGATGTCCTTCCTGGCCCCACGCCCGTCGCGAACACCGACAAGGTCATCACGACCAAGCAGATCTCGCTCGACCAGTGGAAGCGTTCGGACAAAATCGCGCTGACCGCCAAGGAAATGCACGAGATCGAGTCCGGCGACTTCACGAAGACGCAGATCTATGAGCAGAGCATCGCCCTGGTTGAGGGCATGAACGCCGCCGTTCTGCTCGGCATGAAGAACGCCAGCTACCGTCGCTCTGGCACCGCCGGAACCAACCCGTACGCCACGACCGATGCCGACTCGATCGACGTGCGCAAGCAGCTCAACTTTAACAAGGCGCCGAGCAACGACCGGCACCTGCTGCTCGGTCCCGCCGCCGAGGCCGCCGCGCTCGGCATCGCCTCGATCAAGGATGCCAGCCTGCGCGGCGCGGCCAGTACCAAGAACACCGGCGAACTGGGCACGATCTTCGGCCTCCAGCACTGGGGTGACCAGCAGATCGTCGCTCACACCGCCGGCACTGCCGCCGGTGCGCTGACCCACGGCACCACGATCGGCGCGGTCGGCTCATCGAGCCTGTACCTCAAGGCCGCCACCCCCGGCACCATCAAAAAGGGCGACCTGATCGCCATCACCACCGCCAGCGTCGTCTACCAGTACGTTGCAACCGCCGACGTGGCCTCGGTCGACACCACCGCCGCCGGTATCGCGGTCGCGGTGTACCCGCCCGTGCAGGCCACCCACGTCTCCGCCGACACCTGGACCCTCCAGGCTAGCCATTCGGCGAACATCGGCCTCCAGCGCGGCGGCTACGGGCTGGCGATCCGCCCGGTGGATACCAACTTCCTCGGCGCCGGCGTGCATGAGCAGATGACCGACGACCAGACCGGCCTGTCGCTCGTCTACTCGTTCATCCCCGAGTACATGCAGAACAGCATGCAGGTGTCCGTCCTGTACGGTCACGGCCCGCTCCGCCAGGAATGGCTGATCCGCCTGATGGGTAGCTCGACCAACATCTGATAGCTGACCGCTACCTGCCCCTCCCGGTTCGCCGGGAGGGCATGGCAACGGCCAACGCGGGGGAAATGTGGCCAAGGGCCAACTAGCAGTGACGCCTGCCCTCGCTCGCGTCACTGCGGGCGACGACTGGTCGCTTGGCTTCACGCTTTGGGACAATGGCGCCGTTGCCGTCCTGACTGGCGCGACCATCGCGGCCGCCGTGCGCGACCGCTCAGGGAATGCGGTAATCGCCGCCGTCACGCAGTCATCCGCCGCCACCGGCGCCACCTGGGCCAGCGGCGTGGTCATCATCGCCATTCCCTCGGCCTCGACCGACGCGCTCACCGGGACTGAATACTTCCTGGAAATCCAGGTCACACTGAGCAGCGCCAAGACTACCTGGCCGCTGATCCCGCTGGCCGTCACGCAAGACGTGATCGCATGATCCCATCCGACACCTACTACGCCGACGTATTCCGGCAGACCGTCCTCGGCGGTCCGTCAGCAGGCAAGGCGTTGGCCGACTTCGCCGTCAACTGCTACATCAACGGCGCGACCTATTCGCCTACGCCAGTCGTGACCGAAGTGGGCGCCACCGCTGACGGCCTGGCCACCAAGTACACGCTGGCCATCGCGCTGTCATCCACCGCCGGCATCAATCGCTTCCGCATCGCCGCCGCATCCGGCACCGACCTCATCTGGCCCGACGTACACACCGTCGACACCGAGACGAACGACCTCGACACTATCGCCGGATTCCTCCAGACCTCGCAGGGCATCCCCGGCGTCCAGTCGGCCGCCGATGGCACCCTAGGCGACGTGGTCATGGGCGACGCCTGGCAGTCGGGCACGCTGACCGTCCCGCTCGGCAAGATCAGCCCGTTCGGATACTCCGACCTGACCGGCATGACGATCACCGCCGCGTTCAAAAACGCCCCGGCCGACACCGCCGTCACGTGCAGCGCGTCCATTCTCGACGCCTCGGCTCGCACGGTCAAAGCGTACTTCGACACGTTCCCGGTCGGGCTTAACCTGACATCGACCGAGTACAGCAAGCCGTTCTTCCTCGACCTCCAGATTAAGCACACCGCCAGCGGCAAGATCATCACGCCCCTGCGCTATCAGTTGAATGTGGCCTGGCAGCGGGATGTCACGGCATGAGCAGCATTGCCACATCAACGTCCCCGCTCTCCCCGCTCCAGGTCGCCGCGCGACTGCTGGCCGTCGATGCTGCCACGCTCGCCGCCTACCTGGAGTCCCAGGGCAACGCCACCGCGGGCGAGTCCATCTACGCCGCCCAAACCGCTTCCGACGTGGGGCGCGCACTCCGTCAGCCCCGCGCTGACCGCTCCTTCCGCGACACCTTCCGCACGAGGTAATTCATGGCCGCTCTCCCGAACACCAGCCCGATCCAGACCGGCCCGCCGCGCGCGATGGCGCCCGTCGCGTTTACGACCGCGAACACCAACCGCGACGGCACCGGCACGATCGCGGACATCGTTAGCAACGTCTCGCCGCTCGCGCCAAACGGCGCATTGGTCCGCTGGATCAGCGTCTGCACGACCGCCGCGTCGACCATCACCGGCGCCGGCATGCTGCGGTTCTACATCCACGACGGCACCACCTACCGCCTGTTCCGTGAACTCCCGGTGACGGCGATCACGCCAAGCGCCACCGTCAAAGGCTGGTCGCTCCAGACCATCACCGGTGAAGCGGACATCAGCAACGGTCGCTGGAACCTGAACATGGAACTGCCGCCCGGCTACAAGCTCGGCGTCTCGACCCACATCGGCGACGCCTTCGTTGCCTGCGCCAGCGTGGCGGACTTCTGAGCCATGGGGCGTAGCCGGATCACTCCAGGCGTTGGCGATATCCAGGCCTTTGATGGCTTGGAATGGAGCGCCATGGCGCCCGATGACGCCGATGGGCTGGTTGACGGCACGATCTACGTCCAGGCGCAGAATACCGCGGCGACCACGGTGCCCGGCGCAGGCTTCTCCCTGCTGAATCATCAAGGTGCGTCGATCGACTACGTCCTCACGCGCGGTGCCGGCGTGGTCCGCAAAGGCCGTATGGAGATCGCTGGCGACAGCGCCGCGCCATCGGTTGCCGACAGCGGCACCAGCGTCGGGGTCCCCGGCATCACGTGGTCCGTCGTCGTCTCGGGCAACGCCGTCTCAGTCCAGCTTGCGGTGGACAACGTCATCGCCTCGGCGGTGCGGATCCGGTTCCGCGTCTCGCGGTTGAAAGTGCCGTGATGGACTTCGACCGCCTCGCCCTGATCCCACGCGACACCCCGCCGGACAACCCGACGCCGGGCGAAATGTGGGTGCCCAAGTCCGGCAGCGATGCCGGCGAACTCCACGTCTGGTCGCCTCGCCGCGGAGGCTGGCTGAATCTGTTCGATGATCGCATTGTCCGCCTGGACCATGCGCCGTCGTGGTGGCGTCGCGCCCTAGCGCGTATCGGCCTCGGCCGTGCGTAATTCCTTTTCATTCGGGCCAGTCGGCGCATCGCTGCCGATCCTTACCGCGCTGCCCGCGGACGGCGCCAGCGGCGATGTCGTTTACTTCGATGACGGCACGGTTGCGCGTGGCGTCTACGAATTCGCCGGCGGCGCCTGGCGGCGCATCTATGGCGGCGCGTCGACCAGCACCGCCAGCGCGACGGTGCCCGGCCAGGACGGCGAGCCCGGCGCTGACGGTGAT
>JACDEN010000618.1 GCA_013816415.1 Planctomycetota bacterium | reverse complement strand
GCACGAGACCATCACCGGCGGCCGCATCCGCTACATCGCCGAACTCGGCGACCATCCCGAGCGCACCGCCGTGCGCGCCGCCGATCATCTCGCCGCCGAGGCCGCTGCCTGGTCGCGCCTGCTGTGCGGCGCCGGCACGGTGACCATCCCCGCGCGCACCGCCCGGCGGGTGCTGATCGATCTCGAGCAATACCACTGCGCATATCCCATGCTCACGCTCTCGGGCGGAGCCGGAGCGCGCGCGGCGCTGGTGTGGGCCGAAGCGCTGCACGCCGAACCCGAGGGCCGCACCAAGCGCGGACGCGCTGAGGTGGAGGGCCTGTACCTGATCGGCGTCGGCGAGGAGTTCATCGCCGACGGCGGCGCGCGCCGGGTTTTCAGCACGCTGTGGTGGGAGGCCGGCCGCTACGTCGAACTGCAGCTGCGCACGCTCGATCAGCCGCTGACCATCGACGCGTTCGCGCTGCGCACCACCGGCTATCCGCTGGTCCAGGAATCGCGCTTCGCCGCGAGCGACCCGCGGCTTGCCGGGGCGGTGGCGCCGATGGAGCGGGCGATGCGGATGTGCATGCACGAGACCTACATGGACTGCCCGTACTACGAGCAGCTGCAGTACGTTGGCGATACCCGGCTCGAATGCCTGGTGACGCGCGCCTTCACCCGTGATCGCCGCCTGCCGCGCAAGGCGATCGAGCTCTTCGACTGGTCGCGCGACGACAGCGGCTTCACCGCGTCGCGCTATCCGTCGTCGACCGCGCAGCGCATCCCTCCGTTCTCGCTGATCTGGGTGGCGATGGTGCATGACGGTTGGATGTGGGACCCCGATCCCGCGTCGATCCGCGAGCGCCTCTCCGGGGTGCGCACGGTGCTCGATGCCTGCGCGCGCAGCCGCGATGCCGACGGTCTGGTGGTCGGCCTGCCCGGGTGGAACTTCATGGACTGGGTGCCGGACTGGTCGTGCGGAAATCCGCCCGACGGCGACACCGGGACCAGCGGAGTGATCAACTGGCTGTACGTGCATGCGCTGCGCCTCGCCGCCGAACTCGAGGACGCGCTCGGCGAACCCGAGCTGGCGGCCTTGCGGCGCCGCCACGCCGACCAGGCCACGCGCGCGCTCGACCGCCGCTTCTGGAACGAGGCGCGCGGCCTCTATGCCGACGACCTGGCGCACCAGCGCTTCAGCGAGCATTCCCAATGCCTGGCCCTGATCGCGGGGATCACCGACGAGGCTCGACGGGAACGCGTGGCCTCGGGACTGATGACCGCCGCGGACCTGGCCCGCGCCACCATCTACTTCAAGCATTACCTGTTCGAGGCGTGCCGGCTGATCGGCCGCGTCGACCACCTGCTCGCGCAGCTGCCCTACTGGTTCGATCTGGCCGGCCAGGGTTTCGTCACCACTCCCGAGATGCCCGAGCCGACGCGCTCCGACTGCCACGCCTGGGGCGCGCATCCGTACTTCCACTACTTCGCGACCATCCTCGGGATCCGTCCGGCTGCGCCCGGATTCGCGCGCGTGCGCATCCAGCCGCAGCTGGGCGGACTGACCTCGGCATCGGGAACCTTTCCGCATCCACGCGGCGACCTCATGGTCGAGGTGAGCGATCATGACGGCGCGCTGAGCGGCTCGGTGCAGCTGCCCGACGGCATCGACGGCATCCTGGTTCTGCCGGGAACGGAGGTCGTCCTGCGCAGCGGCGTGACGCGCTTCGGCAAGCTCTCGCACACCGGGCGCGAGCGCTGAGCGCCGGAGCTATTCCACTTTTGTGCGGCTCTTGTTGTCCGTCCACCACGCATCCCACGCGTCATGCAGCCGGGTGCGGTGTTCGCGCTGATAGGCGCTCCAGAGCTTCTGCTCGGCGTTCATCTCGAGATGCGCCGGATCGCGGGCGGGGACGCTCGGCAGGCCGTTCGCTGCGGTCGGCTTGCCCGCCTCGGGGATCTCCTTGTGCCTGGTCAGCTCCTCGAGCGTCTTGTTGGCGTGGAACGCGACCAGCGGCTCGTCGTCGAGCAGGGCGGCGATCAGGTGTTCGACGCAGGCCTTGCTGCCGGTGGATTCGAGGACCTCGATGCAGCCCATGCGGATGCCCCAATCGGTGGAGGTGCGCAGTGCGTCGATGATCCGGGATTCCACCTTCTGGCCGCGTCCGGTCAGCTTCGACACCGCCTCGTCGTAGAGCGCCGAGGCGTCGATGTCGTTCGGATCCTTGCCCTTCGCCAGATTGGCGATCTCGGCCGCGATGTCGCGCTCGGTGCTGTCGCCCTTGGGCGATGGCTTGGCGTGGTAGATCGGCTCGCGACTGTCCTCGCATCCCGACCACACGCAGGCCAAGGCGGCGGCGAGGACCATGACGGCGATCTGGGCCGGACGCCGCGGGCGAACCGGACGATGATGTGGCTGGGTCATGGCACCTCCGCGGCCGATGCTCCCGGCTGCCAGATGGATGTCGAGGACCGCACGACCAGACGCGGGGCGGTGCCTCAACCGCGTGGCCTCAGCGTGCGCCGGGGTCGCCAGGCGCGCGCTCCAGGACCTCGAGCATGGCGCGCGCCGGCTCGTCTCCCGGATCCGCGGCGAGCTGTTCGCGCAGGACGGCCTTCGCCTCCTCGGACCGCCGGTGCCGGGTCAGCAGGCTCGCCAGATGCAGGCGCGCGAGCTGGCGCTGCCGGCCGCGCCCCTGATCGAGCGCCGCCGCCTCGCGGAAATACGCTTCGGCGCGCTCCCAGTCACCGGCCTTGTCGGCGATCGAACCCGCCCACAGCAGGACCGCGGGATCGACATCGGCGGCGGACAGCAGCGGCTGCAGGGC
>JACDEN010000617.1 GCA_013816415.1 Planctomycetota bacterium | reverse complement strand
GATGCTGGATGCGACGATCCGCCGCTGCGTCGGCGACAGGCGTTCCCACTGCGCGCCATCGCGCACCGCGGTCAGGGCGCGGTACACCGGCTGGCTCTGGCCGATGCGCATGAACGCCTGGACCACGTCGGCTTGCACGGCTTCGCGCGCCGCGCGCAGCTCCGGCGAATCCTGAACGCTCTTGAGATGGTTGATCACGCCCCAGGCGAAGCGCAGCGGTTCCGAGAGCGCGCCGAGCGGTTCCACCAGCGAGGCCCAGGTCGGCGGCTGGTCAGCCAACCGCCGCTCAAGCGCCTCGAGGTCGGCGAGCATGCGCGGCAGCAGCGCGCGCACCGCCGGCTCCATGTGCGCGACCTGGATGCGATCGAAGCGCGGCGGCTCCTCGTGGGCGAAGAGCGGATTTCCTGCCGCGGTATCGCCAGCGCTCACGCGCCCACCGCGACGCCAGCCTCCTTGAGCAGGCCAAGCACGGTGCGCCGCGCGCTGACGCGATCGATCCAGTGACGGTTCTGGATCTTGGCCACCAGCAGATCGATGCGCTGCTGCGTCTCCTGGAGGTCGACCGGGGTCAGGCGCGGGCACTGCTTCTTCAGCGCCGGCTGGATCTTCGCCCACACGTCGTTCGCGATGATGTTCACCGTGGTCTCCTCGGGAGCGGGCATCGTATCCGGCTGGGGAGGGGGGCTAGGGAGAAGTGCGACGTCCGACGTCCGACGTCGACATCCGATGGTCCAAACGCACGTTTTGATCAACAGCCTGTCGACGTCGGACTCTCGAGGACTCCCCTTGTCCCCCCGCCACTGCCGCCAGCATGACGAACATGCCCTCCCTCTTCGCGAAGATCATCGCCGGCGAGGTGCCGGCGCAGTTCGTGTTCCAGGAGCGCCTGTGGGTCGCCTTCATGGACATCAAGCCGACCAATCCCGGGCACGTGCTGCTGGTGCCGCGCGCCGAGTCGCCGTTCATCAGCGGGCTGCCGGAGGAGACTCTCGCCGCGCTCGGCGCCTATGCCGCGCGCCTGGTCGCGGCGGTGCGGCAGGTGGCCGCCGCCGACGTCAACGTCGTGCTCAACGACGGTCCTGCCGCGGGGCAGGTGGTCCCGCACGCGCACTTCCATGTCATCCCGCGTTCGGGCGGCGCGCACGCGCCGTTCGCCGGCCATTACGCCTACCGCGACGGCGAACTCGAGCGCTGGGCGGTGCGCCTGCGCGCCGCGTGGGATGGCTGATGGATCTGCGCGCATTCCAGGAGCGCATCGCCGCCACCTTCGGGGCCAAGGACGCGGCGCGCGGCTCCGCCGGCACGTTCATGTATCTCATCGAGGAGGTCGGCGAACTGGCCGAGGCGATCCGTGAGCCGCAGCGCCATGATCTCGACGGCGAATTCGCCGACTGCCTGGCCTGGCTGGTCTCGCTCGCGCACCTCTCGGGGGTGGACCTGGCGGCAGCCGCCGAACGGAAATACCCCGGCGCGTGCGTCGTCTGCAACGCCTCGCCCTGCGGCTGTTCAAGCAAGCCGTAGGGACAGACGTCGGACGTCGGACGGCTGTCCCAGCAAATCCGCCACCTCCCGCTTTCCGCGCCGGCTCCACCACCATCATAGCCCGCATGGAAACCCTGCGCGTCGATGTGCCGCTCGGAGACCGCAGCTACGCGATCCACATCGCTCCCGGGCTGCTGGCGCAGGCGGGCACGCTCCTGCGCGAGCACGTGCACCGCGGCCGGGTGCTGGTGATCGCCGACGAGCGCGTGGCACTCCTGCACGGCAAGGCGCTGATGCGCTCGCTCGCCGACGGCGGCATCCGCGCCGAGCTCGCCACCTTCCCGCCCGGCGAGATGCACAAGAACATCCACGAGGCGGACCTGCTCTGGCGGCGCTGCGCCGAGGCGCACATCGACCGCGGCGACACCATCCTCGCCTTCGGCGGCGGCGTGTGCGGCGATCTCGCCGGCTTCGTCGCATCGGCGTGGATGCGCGGCGTGCGCTTCGTGCAGATGCCGACCACCCTGCTGGCGATGGTGGATTCATCGGTCGGGGGCAAGACCGGCGTCAACGGCCCCGCCGGCAAGAACCTCATCGGCGCCTTCAAACAGCCGTGCTGCGTCATCATCGATCCCGCCCTGCTCGCGACCATGGATCCGCGCGAATACCGCGCCGGACTCGCCGAGGTGCTGAAGTACGGGGTCATCCGCGATCCCGAATTCTTCGCCTGGCAGGAGGCCAACGCGACCGCCCTCGCCAACGCCAACCCCGCCGCCATCGCGCACGCCGTGGCCGAGAGCTGCCGCATCAAGGCCTTCTATGTCGGCGAGGATGAATTCGAGAAGGGCGTGCGCGCGCACCTGAATTACGGACACACCTTCGGCCATGCGCTCGAACGGCAGACCGAGTACACCCGCTACCTGCACGGCGAGGCGGTGGCCATCGGCATGCGCATGGCCGAGTGCCTGGCCCGGTCGCTGGGCATGCTGCGCGATCACGAGCTTGCTCGCCGCCAGGATGCGCTGATCGACGCCTACCGCCTGCCGCGCACGCATGCTTGCTCCGATCCCCTCGCCGAAGCGCACCGCCTGGTCGACCATTGCCGCGTCGACAAGAAGGTCTCTGGCGGCCGCACCCGCTTCGTGCTTCCGGCGCGCCTTGGCCAGGTGACGGTGCGCGAGTCGCCCGATCCGCAGCTGGTGATCGAGGCGTTCCGGTCGGGGCTGACGGGGGCGATCGTTTAGGGATTGCCCCTGTCTGACGTCCGACGTCCGACGTCCGACGTCGACAGCATGAAAACGACCTGGCTGTCTGATGTCGACGTCGGA
>JACDEN010000616.1 GCA_013816415.1 Planctomycetota bacterium | reverse complement strand
GGCATGATCTCCTCGCCGCGGTCGCGCAGCTGGTTGGCGAATTCAACCATCAGGATGCCGTTCTTCGCCACTAGGCCGATCAGCATGATCAGTCCGATCTGGCTGTAGACGTTCAGGGTCTGGCCGGTGAGCTTCAAAGCGGCGAGGCCGCCGGCGGCTGCCAACGGAACGCCGACGATGATGATCAGCGGATGGATCCAGCTCTCGAACTGCGCGGCGAGCACCAGGAACACGATCAGTCCGGCGAGGCCGAAGATCATCAGCTGCATGGGAATGGCGATGCCGAGGATGGTGAACGATTCGCCGATCGCGTCCTTGTACTCCTTGGCCTGCCCGGTGAAGGCGAGGTGCGCGGTCGGAGGCAATTCGGTGCGGGCGATGCCCTCGAGCACCGCGAGCGCCTGGCCCATGCTGTATCCCTTGAGCGTAGCGGAGATGATCACCGCCGGACGGCGATCGATACGCCTGAGCTCCTTGGGCGCCCCGGCCTCGGTCGCGGTGGCGATGGTGGTCAGCGGCACCAGCCGGTTCGAGGGATGCGCACGGGCATGGATGCGCTGCAGCACCTCGGCGCTGGCGCGCTCGCCCTTCGACGCCTGGAGGACCACGTCGTATTGCTCGCCGCGGTCCTGGTAGGTCGTCACCTTCATCTCACCCAACACCGCGCCGAGCGCGGTGCCGATGTCCTGCGCGGTGATCCCGAGCTCGGCGGCGCGCGCGCGGTCGACCGACACCAGCAGCTGCGGCCGCGTCAGGTCGACGTCGTCGCGCAGCCCGGTGAAGTGCGGGTCCTGCCGTGCTTTCGCCAGCAGCGTCCGGATCCAGCCCTGGACCTGCTCGTAATTTTCGCCTTCGAGCACGATGCTCATCGACTGGCCGAAATCACGAAGGCCGAAGCTCGGCCGATTGATGGCGAACGCACGCGCGCCCGGCAGGCCGGTCAGCAGGCCGCCCATCAGCTTCTTGACCAGGTCCTGCTGCGACATCGTGCGCTCATCCCAGGGGCGGAGGCGCGCGATGATGAAGGCCGAATTGACGGTGCCGGGAGAACCGAACGCCGGAATGATGGTCAGCAGCGAGCGCACCGGGCCGCCGTTGGCCTCCTTGTAGGGCTCGACCATTGCGAGCACGTGGTCGACCTGCGCGAGCGTGCCGTCCATGGTCGTGCCCTGCGGCGTCTCGAGGGGGATGATGACGTAGCCCTGATCCTCCGTCGGGGACAGGTCCTGCTGCGTGACGTGGTACAGCCATCCCGCCGCGGCGACGACCACCACGCCGATGAGCGCGACCAGCGGCCGGACGCGCATGGTGCGCTCGAGCAGCCACGCGTATCCCGCTTCCAGTCCGGCCAGAGCGCGGCCGAGGACACGCGCGACCACCCCCTCGTGCTCCGCTCGCCGCAGCAGCTTGGTGCACATCATCGGCGCGAGGGTCAGCGCCACGAAGGCGGAGAACGCCACGGTCGCCGCGAGTGTCAGTCCGAATTCGCGCTGCAGGCGCCCGACCGTGCCGCTCTGGAACGAGATCGGCACGAACACCGAGATCAGCACCGTGGTGGTGGCGATGACCGCGAAGCCGACCTCGCGGCTGCCGGTGATGCCCGCGAGCAGGCGCGGTTCGCCCTGCTCGAAGCGGCGGTAGACGTTCTCGAGGACGACGATGGCGTCGTCGACCACCAGGCCGATCGCCAGCACCATCGCCAGCAAGGTGAGGACGTTGATCGAGAAGCCCAAGGCCGCCATCACCATGGCCGCGGCCATCAGCGACACCGGTATCGCCATCACCGGAATGAGCATCGCCACCCACGAACGCAGGAACACCAGGATCACGATCACCACCAGGCCGAGCGCGATGGCCAAGGTCTTGACCACCTCGCGGATGGATGCCTTGATGAACAGCGATTCGTCGTATGGGTAGGCCAGCGTCAGACCTGGGGGAAGGCTGGGGCCGAGCCGCTTGATCGCGGCGCGCACGCCATCGGCGACGTCGAGCGTGTTCGCCGTCGACTGCTTGACGATGCCGAGGCCGATGGTCGGCTTGCCGTCGATCCACAGGCCCGTCCGGTAGTTTGCCGCGCCGCGCTCGATCCTCGCGACGTCGCCGAGCAGCACGCGTCCCGCGTGGGCGCTGCTGCCCGCACCGCCTTCGCGCAGCACCAGGGCTTGGAACTCCTCGGGCGAGGAGAGCCGGGTGGTGGTACGCACCGACATCTCGCGCTGCATCGACTCCAGCCGGCCAGACGGCAGCTCGAGGTTCTCCTGGTTCAGCCGTGCGACCACATCCGCCGGCGCGATCCCATGCGCGGCCATCGCATCGGGGTCGAGCCAGATGCGCATGGCGGAGCGGCGCTCGCCGCCGATCTGCACGCGCGACACGCCGGGGACCACCGACAGCGAGTCGATGAGGTTCCGCCGCGCGTAGTCGGTGAGCTCGAGGCCGTTGCGCGCAGGATCCTGCATCGCCACCCACAGCACCGGGCTCGAGCTCGAGGACGCCTTGATGATGACCGGATCGTCGATGCCGGTCGGAAGCTGCTTGCGGATGCGTCCGAGCTGGTCGCGCACGTCGGCGGTGGCGAACTCGATGTTGCGGGCGATGTTGAATTCGACGTCGATGCGCGAATTCTCGTCGTTCGAGACCGTGGTGATGGTGCGCACGCCCTCGATGCCGCTGATCGCCTCCTCGATGCGCTTGGAGACGTCCGACTCCATCACCGCCGCGGACGCGCCGGGGAAAGTGGTATTGATGGAAACCACCGGGAGATCGATGTCCGGATACTGGCGTACGGGCAAGCCGAACAGCGCCCCGAGGC
>JACDEN010000615.1 GCA_013816415.1 Planctomycetota bacterium | reverse complement strand
ACGCATGGACGCCGCCGGGACCCGACCCGACGAGGTCCGCCGCGCGGTCCAGCGCTCGGAAGCGCTGCTCGGCGCCATGGACGAAGCGGTGCCGGCGAACGATGCACGGCTGGCTGCTGCGCTCGGCTGGTCGCGACGTGTCCGGGAATGCGCGGGACAGCTCGAGGAGTGCCTGCTCGCGCTCAACCGCGTCGGCGAGCCTGGCGGTTCGGGGGTCGGCCATGCCGAAGGACGGCTGCGGGTCGAGCTCGACGAGATCATGGAATGCGTGCAGCGCGAACGCGCGCGCATCAGCGCGACCCGGCAGGCACTGCTGGACGCGCGTCCGTACGTCGATCGCATCGCCGTGGGACGCCGCTCGCAGGTGGGCGAACAGCTCGACGCCTGCATCGCCGCCTTTCCCGACCTCGGCACCGGAGCCGATCTCGGCGCCCAGCACCAGATGGCGAGCGCCGTGGTGGCGCGGGTGCGCGCGGCCTCGTCGGCGGATTCCACCGGCTCGCGCTGAGAATCGTTCATGAACGCAGGGGCACCCTCTGCCCGGGCGACGGTCCACGGCCATTGCGCCGAGCCTGGTCACGGCGACAACGAGGGCATGGCCGTCGCCGCGATCGCGTTCCTGCTCGGCTCGTTCGTGGGCTCGTTCCTCAACGTGTGCATCCATCGGCTGCCCCGCAACGAGAGCGTCGTCCATCCACCGAGCCGCTGCTACTCCTGCGGGACGCACGTGCAGTGGTACGACAATCTGCCGATCGTCAGCTGGCTGATCCTGCGCGGCCGCTGCCGGTGGTGCGATGCGCCGTTCAGCATCCGCTACCTGCTGATCGAGCTGCTGGTCGGTGCGGTCACCGCGGCGGTGGCGTGGCTGGCGTTCGCGCCGTCGCATCCGTGGTCCGCGCTGTGGGCGGATGGCGCGGGCTTGGCGTGGCCGTGGCCGCAGTCCATCGCGTGCGCGTCGGTCCTGGTGCTCGCGTATTTCCTGATCGTCTCGGTCTTCACCGACCTCGACCACATGATCATCCCCGACGAGTTGACGAAGAGCATGCAGGTGGCGGCGCCGTTCCTCGCCGCGCTCACCGGCGCCAACCTCGCCTTCGGCTGGCTGCCGATCGATCTGCTGATGCGCATCGACGGCGCGGGATCGCGCATCGCGACGGTGGGGCCGTTCCTTACCATCGCCGCCCTGTCCCTGGTCTTCCTCCTCGCGTCGCTGCCGATCGCCCATCGCGTGTACGATCGGTTCTGCACCGGACCCATGGCGTGGCGGAAGGAGGACCATCAGGGATTCCGGGCCGGCGTGCTGTGGTTCGTCGGAGCGATGGTGCCGCCGATCGTGGTGGTGCCGATGCTGATCGCATGGGGCGACCCGTGGCTGCAGGCGGTCGGGGTCGGGCTCGCGCAGGCGGTGCTCGGTTCGCTCGCCGGCTGGCTCTCGCTCTATGTCGTCGGGCTGCTCGGAACGGCGGCGTTCAAGCGCAACGCCATGGGTTTCGGCGACGTCAAATTCCTGGCGCCGATCGGCTGCTTCCTCGGGCCGGTCGGGGTCCTCTACGCCTTCTTCGCGGCGGCCATCGTCGGAACCGTGGTCGGGATCCCGATGCGGCTGTTCCACTCCAAGCGCGAAATCCCGTTCGGGCCGTATCTGGCGATCGGAGCTGCCATCGTGCTGATATGGGGCGTGCCCCTCCACCACTGGCTGGTCGGATTGGTTTTCGGGCGCTGATTCCAGCGTCGCCCGGTCCTCGACAAGCGCTGACCAGCGGTACAGTCCCGACTTGCTTTTTTCATCCGGAGCCGCCGACGTGGTCGATGACGCCACCAAGAAAGCACGGGTCCTGATCGAGGCGTTGCCGTTCCTCAAGCGGTTCCATCACCAGTTCATGGTGGTGAAGCTCGGAGGCGAGCCGATCGAAGACCCCGCCGTGCTCGATTCCCTGCTCACCGACCTGGTGTGGCTGGAGCAGGTGGGCATGCGTCCCATCCTGGTCCATGGCGGCGGAAAATCGATCAGCCGCGCGATGGAGCAGGCCGGCCTCAAGCCGGTGTTCCATCAGGGCCGCCGCGTCACCGACCCCACCACCATGGCGATCGTCGCGCGCGAGGTCGAGCGGCTGAACACCCACATCGTCGACCGCATCATCGCGCTCGGCGGCTCGGCCATCGGCATGTTCCCGCCGCGCCATCGCCTGATCGGCGGCGAGGTGCTCGATCCCGCGCTCGGCCTGGTCGGCCAGCCGGTCTCGGTCGACCGCGAACTGCTGACGCGCTTCACCTCGCGCGGGCTGATCGCGGTGGTGCCGCCGCTGTCGATCGGCGCCGGCGACCAGCTGCTGAACACCAACGCCGACGACATCGCGTTGGCGGTGGCGACCGGAATGTCGGCCGAGAAGCTGGTGTTCTGCAGCAACGTGCCGGGCGTCCTGCTCGATCCCAAGGATCCGTCGACCAGGCTTTCGAGCCTGACCGTGGCCGAGGTGCGCGACCTGATCGCCAAGGGCGTCATCCGCGACGGCATGCTGCCGAAGGTCGAGAGCTGCATCCGCGCGCTCGAGGCCGGCGTGCGCAAGATCCACATCGTCGACGCCGGCATCCCGCACGCCCTGCTGCTCGAGATCTTCACCGCCGAAGGCATCGGCACGGAGCTGAAGCTCGCTCCCCAGGGCGCCGACACCGCCGCGTCCGCCACGCAGCGGCTGCGCCGCTGACGTCGGCATCACGACGGCACCCACTCCATACGAATGTCACCGATGGCCACCCATTTCATCTCGCTCGACGGCATCTCCGCCACGGAGTTCCAGGATCTGCTGTCGGTCGCCATCTATC
>JACDEN010000614.1 GCA_013816415.1 Planctomycetota bacterium | reverse complement strand
ATTCCAGGTCGGGCGGCCGCGGCCATCCGCGCGGGTGCGGATGCACGTGCTCGCGCCCGCGCGAGCCTGAGCGGCGAGATCCTCGAGCCGGCGCCGCGCCTCCGTCGGCCCCAGATCGGTGAGGTCGACGACGGTGTGCTCGCAGCGCGAGCAGTGTCTGCCGTCGGCCGTCGCGGACATGCCGTCCCACGATTCGTGGCAGGGGCTCGGGATTCCCACGGTGTGGCCCATCGGCGATCTCCGCCGGGATAGACGGGCCGTAGCCGAGGAGGTTCAGGCTTTTGCCTTGTCGGGAGGTCCATCGTTATATGATGATGGACCGATATCACACGACCGCCTCCCAGCCAGACACGACCGTCTCCAACTGAGATCAGGAAATTCCCATGGCCAAGCCCGCGCTCGCCCCCAAAGCCGCCAAGTCCGCGAAGGCGGAATCGATCATCGCCGATCCCTCGCTCGCCGACTGGGGCCGCCGCGAGATCAAGATCGCCGAGCACGAGATGCCGGGGCTGATGGCGCTGCGCCGCAAGTTCGCGAAGACGCAGCCCTTGAAAGGCGCGCGCATCGCCGGCTCCTTGCACATGACCATCCAGACCGCGGTGCTGATCGAGACCCTGCAGGCCCTCGGCGCCGAGGTGCGCTGGGTGTCGTGCAACATCTTCTCGACCCAGGACCACGCCGCCGCGGCGATCGCCAAGGCCGGCACCGCGGTGTTCGCCAAGAAGGGCGAGACGCTCGAGGAATACTGGGACTACACCCACCGCATGTTCGTCTGGCACGACGGCGGCTCGCCGAACCTCATCCTCGACGACGGCGGCGACGCGACGCTGCTCGTCCACCTCGGATCCGACGCCGAGAAGAATCCCAAGCTCCTCGACCGCAAGCCGGGCAATGAGGAGGAGGCGGTGCTGCTGGCGTCGATCAAGCGCACCATCGCCAAGGATCCGACCTTCTATTCGCGCATCGCCAAGAACATCGTCGGCGTCAGCGAGGAGACCACCACCGGCGTGCACCGCCTGTACGAGATGGTCAAGAACGCGACGCTGAAATTCCCCGCGATCAACGTCAACGACTGCGTCACCAAGAGCAAGTTCGACAACCTCTATGGCTGCCGCGAATCGCTGATCGACGGCATCAAGCGCGCGACCGACGTGATGATCTCGGGCAAGAAGGCGGTGGTCTGCGGCTACGGCGACGTCGGCAAGGGCTGCGCGCAGGCGTTCCGCGGCCAGGGCGCGACGGTGTTCATCACCGAGATCGATCCGATCTGCGCGCTGCAGGCGTGCATGGAGGGCTTCCAGGTCGTGACCATGGACGCCGCCAGCGCCTTCGGCGACATCTTCGTCACAACCACCGGCAACCTCGATGTGATCACGCGCACGCACATGGACCGCATGAAGCACAACGCCATCGTGTGCAACATCGGCCACTTCGATTCCGAGATCCAGGTCTCCGCGCTCGCCGATCTCGCCTGGGAGGAGATCAAGCCGCAGGTCGACCACGTGATCTGGCCGGCGAAGGGCGCGAAGCCCGAGAAGCGCATCATCCTGCTCGCCAAGGGCCGCCTGGTGAATCTCGGCTGCGCGACCGGCCATCCCTCGTTCGTGATGTCGAACAGCTTCTGCAACCAGACGCTGGCGCAGATCGAGCTGTGGACCAACCACGCGAAGATGGACAAGCAGGTCTACCTGCTGCCGAAGCAGCTCGACGAGGAGGTGGCGCGCCTGCACCTCGATCAGCTCGGCGCGAAGCTGACCCGGCTGACGCCGAAGCAGGCGTCGTATATCGGCGTCAAGCCCGATGGTCCGTACAAGGCCGAGATCTACCGCTACTGAGACCTCAGCCGCCGCGCCCTCACTCCGGAGGACCAGGAGGGACGACGGGCGCCATCGACGGATACAGGCGCCGCTGCTCGGCGCGCTGCGCCTCGAGACGCGGCTGCTGTTCCGGCGGCACGGTGACGCGTCTCAGCATGGAATCCGCGGTGCGGCGGACGTACTCGTCGACATCGGTCATGGCATCGATCAACGCGTCGATCGCCTCGGGCTGGTTCCGTCCGCGCATCGCCGACAGCGCTGCCCGGCGCATGCCCGGATCGACGTCATGCGTCGCCACGGCCAGCGCGCGCGACGCCTCGTCGGAGGTGTCCTTGGAGAGGAACCGGCAGGCCCAGCCGCGTAGCGGAATTCCCGGGTCCTGCAGCAGGGCGACGGTGGTCTCGAGCGGTGGAAACACGCCCAGCAGCCACAGCGAAAAGGCTGCCGCCTCGCGGACGGGCTGATCGGGATCCGTGAGCAGGGTCAGCAGCGCCTCCCTGCCGTCGGCGGGATCGAAGAGCGCGAGCGATTTCGCCGCCGCGGCGCGGACGCCGCCGTCGACATCGAAGCAGAGTTCGATCATGCGCTCGGCCACGCCGTGGCCGATCAGCTCGGGACGCAGCCACGAATTGGTGAGCATCGCCGCCACCGCGCCAGCCGCTGCGACGCGCACCTTCGCGTCCGCATCCTCCAGGCCGGCGACCAGGGGCACGACGCCGGTGAGGCTCGGAGTGGCCCCGAAGATGTTCATCGCCATGACGCGCGCCTCGAGCTGGCCGCTGCGCGCGATCTCCGCCAGCTGCGCGAGGCCGGGCTCGCCCAGGCCCTGCATGGTGACCCACAGGCTGCTCCAGTACGTCTGGTCGTGATAGGCGCGGACCAGAGCGCTTTCGAGCGGGGAATCGCCCTCGACCGCGGGGAACGGCGTGCCCAGGGCGCACAGCAGCAGGGCGAAACCGCGCAGCCGTCGCCAGGTCGTGAGGTATCGCACGGATGCACCTACGGTTGGC
>JACDEN010000613.1 GCA_013816415.1 Planctomycetota bacterium | reverse complement strand
CGGTTGCCCTTGCCGTCGAAATGGATCACCACCGGCTTCTTGTCCTGGTCGCGCGCCTGCGTCAGCGCGGTCAGCGCCTTGGTCAATTCCTCCTGCAGCGCCTCGTCCTCAAGCGTCACGTTCTGCACGTCCTCGAGCGGCAGCTGGCGGATCGCCGAGCCCGACAGCAGGTTCAGCACCCAGGTCTCCACCGTCTGGTTCTTGTCGCCCAATACCTTCGTCCGCTTCTCGACCCCGAGGATGGTGCCCACCATCTTCTCGGTCTGGATCGTCACCGTCACCTTCGCGCCCCGCAGCTGGTTCAAGAGCTGCGCCAGCGTCGGATTTCCGGTGATGTCGACCTGGAAGCTCTTCAGCGTCTTCTCGAGCGGATCGAGCGAGGCGTAGTCGACCGTGCCCACTGTCCCGCCGTCGCGATCCTCCAAGAGCAGTGACTTCAGGATGTCATTGATCTGTCCGGTCTTGAAACGCAGCTCGGTCGCCGCGTTCCCGGCCACCGTCCCCTCGTGCTCGAAGTAGCCCACCCCGCTCGAGAACAGCACCACCTTGCGCACCTGCACGTCGGCGAGCGCCTGGACGGCGGGCGGCGGATCGGCCGCGGCGACGCTGTCGGCGATGCCGCCGCAGAGGAACAGCAGGCACAGGGTCGGGCAGAGCGGACGTCTCATGTGGATCCTCGGGGGTTCGTGCGTCACTTGGACGGCGTGCGCACGCTTTGGTTCGACCCGCCCCGGCGCGAGCATCCGCAGGCGCTTTCCCGGCGATACCAGACGCCGAATCGCCTCCTGGAAACCTTGACAGGGTGCCTTGGCTCCCTACCCTTCCGAACCCTTCGCATCCCTGTCTCACCTGAGGTCCCCATGGCTGTCCCAAAACGTCGCGTCTGCCATAGCCGCAAGAAGATGCGTCAAAGCCACCAGGCCTTGACCGTGCCCGCCATGTCGATCGATCGCCAGACCAAGAGCGTCCACCGGCCGCACCATGTCGACCTGCGCACCGGCATGTATCGCGGGCGCCAGGTGCTGTTCCGCGAGGAAGCGACCGAGACCGCCGGCGATGACGCGGGCAAGCCCGGCACCACGGACGGCGGAGATTCGTCCAAGCCGTGAATCCGACTCCGGCGGTGCCCGATGACGCGGCGTTCCGGAACGGTCGATCAGCGATGACCCTCAGCCCCTCGGAACCATCCGCTGCGATGCATTCGCAGCGTGGCCAAGGCCCCCTCAGATGAGATTGATTATCGACGCCATGGGCGGAGATGACGCGCCGATGGCGATGGTCCAAGGGGCCGTCGATTACGCGCGCGATTTCCCCGACACCACCGTCATCCTGGTCGGCCGAGAAAACGACATCGTCGCCTGCCTGAAGAAGGAAGGCCCGACTCCCAAGAACATCCAGATCGAGCACGCGCCCGAAGTCATCGGCATGGCCGAGAAGATGAGCGCGCTCAAGGAGAAGCCCAACGACAGCATGAATCGCTGCGCCCAGCTGGTGAAGCAGGGCAAGGCGGATGCGATGGTGCTGTGCGGCAACACCGGCTGCAGCGTCGCCGTCGCGCAGCTGCATCTGCGGCGCATCCCAGGCGTGAAGCGCGCCGGCATCCTGACCCCCCTGCCGAATCCGCGCGGACATTCCTGGATCTGCGACACCGGGGCCAATTCGGTCTGCCGTCCCGAGCACCTGGTGCAGTTCGCCGAGATGTCGGTGTCCTTCCTCGAGCACGCCTACGGCAAGAAGAACGCGCGCGTCGGCGTCCTGTCGATCGGCGAGGAGGACGACAAGGGCGACGAACTGACGCACGGGACGCTCGAGCTTTTGCGCAAGACTCCGCTGAATGTCGTCGGCAATGTCGAAGGCCACGACATCTACACCGGCGACGTCGATGTCATCGTCTGCGATGGCTTCACGGGAAACGTCGTGCTGAAGACCAGCGAGGGCGTGCTCGACGCCTTCATGAAGATCATGAAGGAGGAGATCTACAGCAGCCTGCGCAACAAGGTCGGCGCGCAGCTGCTGCGGCCCGCCTTCGATGCCCTGCGCAAGCGCACGCATTGGAGCCTGGTCGGGGGCTGCCCACTCATCGGCGTTGACGGAGTCACCATCATCGGACACGGGCGATCCAACCGCGTCGCCGTCTATCACGCGTTCGCCAAGGCCGAGCGCTGCGTCACCGGCAAGATCGTGCAGCGACTGCGCGAGCACTACCAGCATACCGGCGGCGACCCGGTCGCGACCACGGGCTGAGCGCGTTGACGATCCAACGGACCTGCGCGTGGTTCGTCGTGCTGATCGCATCCGCCGTCTTCACGGGCTGTCACCTCACCGGCGAACTGTGGATCGATGCGGAAGGCTCTGGGCATGGCACCATCGCGGTCAGCCATCCGCCTCCGGGAATCGAGGTCGCCGATGCGCGCCGGCAGCTCGAGAAGGCAGGCTTCATCGTCACCCGCATCAGCGGAAAACGGTCAGAGCAGCCAGTAGCGGCAGTGGACGACCACGCGAGCGATCTCGACCGCGCCCTCGCGCACATCCCGAAGGCGCTCGAGGGGATCGACGCTGAGATCCGCTGGGATCATTTCGAGCAGCCGTTCCGGCGCCGCTCGGTCGAGCACGACGGATCGGTGCTGTTGGATTTCGGTCTGCTCGATCCAGACGTGACGATGATCGTCCATCTCCCTGGTCGGATCGACACGGCGGAATCATTCGGAACCGCCACCGGCCGCCGCACCATCACCTTCACGCACGGATTGGCGAAGGTCCGCTATCGCCCGGCGCCGCTCCTGAGATACCTGGCTGCAGCGGCGGCGGGGATCGCCATCACCACCGTGG
>JACDEN010000612.1 GCA_013816415.1 Planctomycetota bacterium | reverse complement strand
ATGGCATTCGTTCCTGAATCTGTGCGCCGTGACCGGCGGCGCGCTCGAGGTCTCCGGAGATCTCACCCGCGTCAGCGACCATCGGAAGGCGCGCCTCAGCAGAACCCTCGCACTGTCCGATCCACGGAGATCCGTGCGCTGCCTGGATCTGCCGATGGGCCGCATCGTCCAGCCTCCCTCCGTGTGGATCGCCGAAGGGCGAACCGATGCGCTGGTGGGGATCTTCAACTGGAGCGACCAGGCCGCGGAGGTCCCATTGCAAGCGCTGCGCGCAGCGGTCGGCAGCCTCACGACCCTCGAGCCGGCTTGGCCGGATCAGAGTCGCCCACGTGGATCGACCATCGCATTGCCAGCGCACGGCTCCGTGCTGCTGCGCCGGCGTGGCCGGCTCAAGCAGGCGACCTCACCTTAAAACGCGGCCCCACAACGGACCCTGCGGCTGCACTCAGAAGACCGACGGCAAGGAAACGACATGCCCAACACCACTCTCCGCTTCTGGAACCAAGACCTCGAACTCGGCGGCGATTACCTCGGCGAGCTGCGCGAGTCGCAGGCCGATGCCGACGTCGGCGAGCTGCGCGCGCGCATGGACGAGGACGGCTACCTGTTCATCCGCGGGCTGCATCACCGCGACGACGTGCTGGCAGCGCGGCGCGAACTGCTCGACCGCCTGCACTCCGCCAAGGCGCTCGACCCGTACGCATCGCTGATGGACGGAATCATCGGGCCTGCCGGGCAGCCATCGTGGATGGAAGCGTTCCACCGGGGCGAGGGCGCCACCAAAGGCCCTGCCTTCCTCGCCCTGGTCGAAGGGCGGCCGGTGATGGACTTCTTCGCGCGCTTCTTCGACCGGCCCGTGCTGACCTTCGACTTCAAATGGCTGCGCGTGGTCGGACGCGGCGAGTTCACCAGCGCCCACCTGGACAACGTCTACATGGGCCGCGGCTCTCCGAACCTGCACTCGGTGTGGACGCCGATCGGCGACACCAGCATGGACATGGGCGCGCTCGCGCTCATACCCGGCTCGCACCGACTGGAATCCTACGCGCGCGTCCGCGAGACCTACGGTCGCATGGACGTCGATCGCGACAATGTCGATGGCGCGTTCACCGACACGCCGACCGAACTCATCGATCGCTTCGGTGGACGCTGGGCGACCGCGGATTTCCGCGCGGGCGATGCGCTGATCTTCTCGATGTTCACCATGCATGGCTCGCTGACCAACACGACCGACCGCTTCCGCATCAGCTGCGATACCCGATACCAGCCGTCGGACGAGCCGGTGGACGAACGCTGGGTGGGAGAGAAGCCCAAAGCGCACTATGCCTGGCGACAGACGCCGTCGGTGCCGATGGGCGAAGCGCGCAAGCGGTGGGGAGTGTGAGCGGAGACGAGGGAGGTGCGGAGCGATGACGACGTCCGAAGGGATGTGGGGCAGTTCCCAGCGTCAGCGTCCAACACGGGGTGCTCTCGCAATCTCTACCACTATCATGTGCACGCACAGAACCTGACCGGTGGTTACGCTGCCTCGGGCATGCGCCACGACTGGCTGCCCGAACGGATCCGGGCGCAATTCACACCCGAGCAGCGTGCGCTCACCGCATGGATGGACTACGCGCGGTACGAATCAGAGGAGTGAAGCCGCCACCGCGGCTGCCCTGCACCCGCCTGCTACCCCGGGATCTCAGGCTCGACCAGGTTCGCGAGTTGCTTGAGCGACTCCTGCCAGCCGAGGTAGCACATCTCGAGCGGAATGACTTCGGGGATCCCTGCTTGCACGATGCTGACGTCGGTTCCGCACGACACGCGTTTCAAGGTCACGGTCGTCAGCATCTCTCCGGGCAGGTTCGGGTCGTCGAAGCGGTCGGTATAGCAGATCTATTCAGATGGCACGAGTTCACGATAGGCGCCGCTGAAGGAATGGCCGTGGCCGGTGGTGAAGTTCGTGAACGACATCTGGTAGGTGCCGCCGACCTTGGCGTCCAGGTGGTGCACGCTGCAGGTGAAGCCGTAGGGCGGCAGCCACTTCGCCATGGCGTGCGGATCCAGGAAGGCGCGGTAGACACGCTCGGGAGGTGCCTTGAGCACGCGATGCAAGCTGACAGTGCCGGTGGTCATGATGCTCATCCTTTTGATGCACGGTGTCTGGGAGTCGGGGCCAGCGAGATGAGCACGGACGCATCGGGCCACAACGCATTATTCTTGGAGGTTCTCCGCCCGTTGAGCGCTCATCGGGAAGGCGGCGACGGCCGTGCAGCGACCGACTTCGCGGGTATGTAGCGGCCGGGATCGATGACTCCTTCGGGATCGAGCGCGTGCTTCAGCCGCTGCGTGAACGCCCAGAATTCCGGCGCCGCGGCGCGGCAGCGTCCGATGGTCGGGGCCGCGGCGCGGTAGGGCAGGTATCCGGCGCCGACCAGCTCGTCGACCAGCGCATCATGGCAGGCGCGGGCGCGCGCGGTTTCCGCTGCGTTCGACTTGTCGTAGCAGATGCTGATGACGCCGCACAAGGCGCGGTCGGACACCAGCGAGTACGTGACCTGGTATTCGAAGCCATGGCGATGCAGAACGGACCGTGCGCGCCGCTCGACCTCGGCGACCGCCGCGGAAGTCATCGGCAGGATCGGCGATATCCACAGCATGCCCGAGCCGCTGTCGAGCGGATCCTGGGTCGCGCCCACCTGCCCGCGCGCGCGCCAGTGCCCGCCGACGAGCGTGTCGTACGACGGCCGGCCGCGCAGGATGTCGTAGCCGAGGCGCATCTTGGCGAGATGCCCCTGCAGCGCCGGCAGCAGTCCCCACCGTTTCAGCGTCGCGCGCAGCCAGTCGGC
>JACDEN010000096.1 GCA_013816415.1 Planctomycetota bacterium | reverse complement strand
CACCAGACCTGCCGAGCACTGTTCCGCCGCAGGCGAACCGCGGGTGCCAACCACGGCAGAGGGGTCGGCTCCTCCTGGTGATGCGCCCCTGCTACGCGGGAAGAGCATCGCACCGCTCCTGCGCAGCCACGGCTTCGATTTCACGGATGCGGGCGACGAGGACTCCCGGCGATTCGGGGTCAACGCCATGCTCGGCGTCGGAGCGACCGCGAGCGTCTACGCGGCGTTCGATCGCAACCTCAACCGCGATGTCGCGGTGAAGGTGATGACGCGCAACGCGGGTTCGGAAGCGGAGGACGTCCGCAGCTTCGTCGACGAGGCGCGCACCACCGCATCGCTCGAGCATCCGAATGTGCTGCCGGTGCACGAGATCGACGTCAGCGAGCGGGGCGACGTCTATTTCACCATGAAGCGCATCGACGGCCGCTCGCTCGGAGAGCTCATCCTGCGCTCGCAGCCGGGCCAGCGGGCGGCGAGGATCGCCTCGTTCAATTCACTCGTCCCGCTCTTCATCGCCATCGGCCACGCGCTCGCCTATGCCCATCACCGCGGAGTCATCCATCAGGATGTGAAGCCCGAGAACATCATGATCGGTGATTTCGGCGAGGTGCTGCTGGTCGACTGGGGAAGCGCGGTCCGGGCCGATGCCCCAACCCAGCGGCTCTACGGCACGCCGCTGTACATGGCTCCCGAACAGGTGCGCCAGCAGCGGGTCGATGCGCGCACCGACGTCTATTGTCTCGGCGCGACGCTGTTCCACGCGCTGACGCTGCGCCTTCCCAGCTGGGACAACGATCCCGAAGGCTTCTGGTCCAAGAAGCGCTTGGGATCGATCGACGCTCCGACGCGCGAGGAGCGGCGGACGATTCCGGCCCGACTGCTGGCGATCGCCCTCAAGGCGATGGCGGCCTCACCGGCCGGGCGGTATCAGACCGCCGAAGCCATGATCACCGACCTCGAGCGGTATCAGGCCGGCCTGGCGGTGTCGGCGCACCGCGATTCGCTTGGCGAGCGCTTGGCGCGTTGGCATCGCCGCCATGCGCGCGCGATCTGGTCGTCCGTCGCAGCCGTGGCGGTGATCGTCGTCCTGGGCGGACTGCTGTACGGCGAGCGCCTGACCCGCATCGCCACGTGGGGTTCGCCGATCGTCGTCGAATCATTCAACGACGAGAGCTGGACGCGCGATTGGGTGGTGCAGGGAGACATGGCGACAGCGGATGGAGCCCTGGTCGACCGCGCGTTCGGCGGCTCGATTCTGATCTTTCGACGACGGCTGGCCGGTGATGCAGCGATCGAATTCGATGGCGAGATACCGGCGGGAACCCAGCCCGGAGATCTGAGCGTGGGCTGGACGCGCGACGTTTCCCCTGCGGATGATCCCTACGGCACCAAACGCAAGGACATGTACACCCTGCAGTTCGGAGCCCACGGCGGCAGCTACTCGCGGATCATTGCACCGGATGGACATATCCTGGCGATGAGCCGGGTCGGCTCCCAGGCCGGCCGCCGCTATCATGTGCGCGCGGAGATCCTGGACCGGTCGCTCCGGCTCCTGGTCGACGGCGTCGTCATCTGCACCTATTCGGACCCCCTGCGGCAGCTCGGGGGCGGATGGTTCCACATCTACACCTACTATCCCGGAAAACGCATCGACGACATCAAGGTGTACGCGCGGGGAATCCCGCACCTGGTCAAGGTGACCACCACTGCCGACCAGTATGCGGACAAGGGCGCCTACGACGATGCGATCGCGGAATACCGCCGATTCCTCGATGGTGAAGGCGCGACGGAGCTGGCGGCGGAAGCGCGCTACAAGTGGGGCATCTGCGAATACCGACGCGGCAATTTCGACGTCGCTACCACCATCTGGGAGGGCATCGACCGCGAGCCGTGGCTCGGGTTGACCGCGGTCCACCGCATCGATCACTGGTTCGCCGAGGGGAAGCACGAACAGGCGCTCAGCGAATTGTCGAAGTGTTATGAGGCAGGCGATGTCGAACTGCGCAGGCAGCACGCGATCGGCTGGAACCGTCAGGTCACCCAGCTGTGGCCGCAGGTCAAGATGGGTCGGGATCCGACACCGCTGCGCCGCTGCCTCGAGGTGCGGGATCAGATCATGGCCGATGACCTGTTGACCGTCACCCAGACGGCCGAGGCGCTGCTCACCCTCAACCGCTTCGAGGACGTCATCGAGCGCTTCCCCTACCTGATCTTCTCGTGTGCCGATGCGTGCGACATGAGCGGCCACCCGGAACGCGTCCTGGCCATGACCGACGAGCCGACGGTGCGGTGCCAGGCGCTCATCGGGATGGGTTGCCCACAACGGGCGCTCGATACCTATCAGAAGACCGCGCGATGGGCGGAACTCCTGGACTTGCTCGGACGTTCCGACGAGGTGGTCGCCAGCGGCGAGGTCTCTCCTCCGTCGCTGTTCGCCCTCGGACGCTACGATCAGATGTCGCTCGGTGAAATCTGGCTCGCACGCGAGCAGGGGCTGACCGGCAAGGTTCACCTGATCGCCGCTCCGTACCGTGATGAGGCCTGGGCGATGATGGCGCAGGGACGCTATGCGGACGCCCTCGCCCGCTACGGAGGCCATGCCGCCTTGGGCATGTGGCCGCGCCATTGGTTCATGCTCGACGCCTACATCGCGGGCGACCTCGAACGGGCCTTCGCCCTCGCCGAGGTCCCGAGCGGCTGGGAATTCCGCCAGGCCCACTTCGATTTCACCCATTACGTCATGGTGCCGTTCCTGCGCGAACTCGCGGGCGATCACCGCGCATTCGCCGTCCAGCGCGAGCGCTTCGATCACGATTACCGCTATGCGCACGGCCAGCGGCCCTGGTATTTCGCGCAGTACCTGACCGATGGCATCGACGAGGCGGCGTTCCGCCGTCGCGAGGTGCGGCAATACCTCGAAGCCAACGTTCTGCTGGCGACCGCGGTCAAACGCGAGCGTGCTGGCGATGGAACCGGTGCGATCGCCTGCTACACCGCCTATTCCGCACTGCCGATCTATCAGCGCGTGTGGGAGTTGGATCCCGTGATCGACCGCTTCGTCGCTTGGCGCCTGAGGGTGCTGGAGGGTCGGTAGCCGATCTGCAAACCGCGGGATGTGCCCCGGATTTCCGTTCGCTCCCGGGGTATACTCCCTGCGTGCTTCCCCCTCCTCCCGGCGATCGCAAGGCGTTCAGTGCCACCCTGCCTGCCGAGGCCTTCGCCCACGGTGGTATCCCGATCGCCCCCGACCGCTTTGACCCGACAGCCGATCGCGACGATCGGCCGCATCTGCGTGGAACGGCGCTGGCCCGGCATCTCGCGCCCCTCGCCGACGAGGCTCGCGGCGCGGCGCACGACGGCGAGCGCTTCCAGCTGATCGAACTGCTGGGCAACGGCGCGACCGGACTCGTCTATTCCGCGCACGACCAGAACCTCGCGCGGGACATCGCCGTGAAGGTGCTGAAGTCGGCATCCGACGAGGATGTCCACAGCTTCGTCGACGAGGCGCGAACCACCGCCGGCCTCGACCATCCGAACGTCCTGCCGGTCCACGAGATCGACGTCACCGAGAGCGGTCAGGTCTACTTCACCATGAAGAAGATCGAGGGCCGCTCGCTGGGCGAGGCGATCCTGTCGTCGACCAGCGCACGCCGGGACGAGATCCTGGCCACCGGCCGCCTGGTGTCGATCGCGATCGCCTTGGGCCAGGCACTCGGCTACGCCCACCACCGCGGCATCATCCATCAGGATATCAAGCCCGACAACGTCATGCTCGGGGCATACGGTGAGATCATCCTGGTCGACTGGGGAAGCGCGACGCGCGTCGACGCGCCGCAGCAGCGGCTCTATGGCACACCGCTGTACATGGCGCCCGAGCAGGCCCGGCTGGAACGCGTGGACGCACGGGCCGACATCTATTGCCTCGGGGCGACCTTGTTCCACGCGCTCATGCTGCGCGTTCCGACCTGGAGCGACGACCCGGAAGAATTCTGGAGACGCAAGCGCGCGGGCGAGTTCGACCAACCCACCGCACTGGAGCGCAGCAACGTACCGCCGCCGCTTTTGGATATCGCGCTCAAAGCGATCTCGGCCCGTCCCGACGATCGCTATCAGCGGGCTGAAGACCTGGTGCGCGATCTCGAACGCTACCAGAATGGTCTGTCGGTGCTGGCGCATCGGGACAGTTGGCTCGAAAGCTTCGCGCGCTGGCATGGTCGGCATGCGCGCGTCCTGTGGATCGCCTCTGCCTCGCTGCTGGCGATCGCCATCTTGGCGGCGGTGCTCTACGGCGAACGCCTCAAGCAGCTGGCCACCTGGGGAAAGCCGATCATCGTCGAGGATTTCGCGGATGACGGCTGGAAGGAGCGGTGGACTGTCGGAACCGGCGGATTCGATCGTCGTGATGGCATGATGGTGAACACCGCCGGCTGGGACAGCATGCTGGACCTGAAACAGCGGCTGGAGGCCGACACCGCTCTCGAATTCACCGGAGAGGTTCCGCCCGGATCGGACCCGGGTGACCTATCGGTTTTCTGGTACGAGGATCAGGTCGCTCGTCGCGGCGACGACAACGCGGGCCTGTACAAGTTCCAGGTCGGCGCCTTCGGCAATCAGTACAGCGCGATCACCGGGCAGGGCGCAACCCACTATGGGTACAGCGATTTCCGGATCGAGGTCGGACGCCGCTACCGCATCCGGGCGGAGATCCAGGGCGCCGCCATCCGCTTGATCATCGATGGGCGGACGATCTGCGAATACATCGAACGAAGGCCGTTCCATGGCGGCCACTTCAGCATCTATTACTTCTTTCCGGGTCACACCCTCCGCGATATCCGGATCTATGCCCGCGAGGTCGCGCAGCAGGTTCCGGCGACCGCCGTCGGCGAGGCGTTCCTACGCAACGGCCTTCCCGCACCAGCCGCGGTCGAATTCCGCCGCGTCGCCGCCTCGCACCCGGGAACCGCCATCGCCCGCGAAGCGGTGTTCCAGCAGGGTCTCTGCCTGCTGGTGGAGAACGACTCCGACCAGGGGATGCGCGCGGCCGACGAGCTGTGGAGCACGCTGCGCGGAAGCGAATGGGACGAGGAGATCGCCTTGCAGCATCTCGAGCACCGCTTCAACCACGGCAGCCGCACCGAGGTCGCTGACGACCTCGCTCGGCTCTACCGCGCGACCAAGACCGGTCCGGCGAGGGACCGCCTGGTCGTCGCCTGGACGCATTTCATCGCCCAGGTCATCATCGACGTGAAGCGCCATTGGAATGGGCCTTTGCTGGAACGATATCTCGATGTCCATGACGAACTCTTCCCTGGATCCCCCATCGCTGATCGGGCGACCTGCGAAGGGCTGCTCTCCGATGGTAGATACCAGGAGATCCTGGACCGCTATCCCAAGCAGGTGTCGATCGGGTCGACCGCGCTGATCTGGGCAGGACGGCCAGAGGAGGTGCCGATCCGCTATCCGGACGTGAGGACCATCGTCATCGATGCCCTGAACTTCATGGGCCGATTCGATGAGATCTCCCAGCGCTATCCGGATCAGGACATGGTGGACATCTCGCCGGTCCATCGTGGCTGCGCCGCAGCCCTGCTCGCGAAGGAACCGCATTCGGCCAAAGCACGCTGCGCCCTCGGCCGACTCGACGAGGTCCTGGCGGATCCCCAGACCAAGCCGGACGGTCGCCGCATCGCATTGCTGTTGCTCGGTCGTCCCGGGGAGGTCGATGATCCGGACCAGAAGAACTCGCCGGATGTCCTGTTGGCGATGGGACAGATCGACGAGGCGATGGCGCTGCACGGAGCCAATTTCCAAAACGGCTGCTGGGTCCGCCATGCGGCCGGACTCGACGCATTCATCGCCGGCGACCGGGAACGCGCCTGGCCGCTCTTCGCCGTCACCCCGCGCGAGGAATTCCATCAGAACGGATTTTCCGTCCTGCATTATGTGGTCGCGCCGTTCCTGCATGAGCTCGCGGGGGAACGCGGAGCGATGGCCGCGGCCTGCGAGGATATCTCGAAGCGCGGCCGGTACATCTACCAGCAGCAGCCGTGGTACCACCTGAATTACCTGCTCGGCCGGATCGATGAGCCGGAATTCCTTGCCCAGCCGTTGCGCTTCTTCGCCCCGGCCTGCCTGGCGTTCTGCAAAGGCATCCGCAGCGAGCTGGACGGGGATAGCCAGTCGGCTCTCGCGGCCTACCGCTCGTACCTCGCTATGCCGCGATACCTCCGTGGCGAATCCTTCGAAGCGACCTGCGAGCGCTTCGCCCAGTGGCGCGCCGATCAGTTGGAGCACCCGGACGGACGGTGACGGATCTGGCGATCAGGGCGGATCGAGCGCGAACCGCTCGACGATCGCCTGGTCCTCGGACTCGCCGCTGCGCCACCCCGGATGGGCGCGCGGCCCGATCTGATCGAGCGGAATCGGCTCGAATCCCAGCGCGACGGCCGCCGAATCAGGACGCAGCGACCAATCGCCGTGCGCGCGATCGGCGAATCCGGGATCGGCGAGAGCCGAGTGCGCATCCTGACCGAGCGCCCGCCATTGCGACCAGCTGAGAAAGACCGTCGGCTGCGGCTTGCCATCGACGAGCAGCGTCGACTGGATCAGCGGGCTGATCCCCGCGTCGTAGGAGATGCAGTTGGAGTCCCAGCGGTTGGCTGCGATGTCCTGGGCGTCCAGGCGCAGCTGGTAGATCGGCACGCCCGACCCCCATTCCGGATGCTGGGCGCGCAGCCACGCGCTGCCTGCGGCGGTGACGATGATGATATTGCGCTCGAAGCGCACCCCGGACACGCGCTCGGGCCGCGCACGATCGATGCGCGACAGCTCGGGATAGAACTCCAGCAGGTCCGGCGAACCGGATGTCATCGACCGGAACGCTTCGATCACCGACGGCCACTGGTCCCAGTCATGGGCGAGCGCGCCAATGCTGATCGCCGGACAATCGATGATGAGGTTGTTCGCCCACAGGTTGTCGCTGCCGCCATGATTGTGCATCGCGCACATCGGCACCCGGTCGAAGACGTTGCCGAGCACGCGGGTGCCGCTCGATGGGTCGTCGAGGTACACGCCCCAGGTAAACTCCGGGTATCGGTATTCCACCGCTCCAGCCGTCACCGGCTTCCAGCGGTCGGCCTTGCCGTAGCCGCCGCAATGATGGAAGGAATTCCAGCGGATGATGGTTCCGCGCTGCGTCCAATCGCGCGAGCAGAAGTACAGGCCGCCGGTATCCGCAGATTCGCGGTTGACGTGATCCACCTCGTTGAGCTCGATCACATGCTCGTTCCCGGCGAAGGTGATGCCGGCGTGCGGCAGATGGTGGACGCGGTTGTGGGCGATGGTGTTGCCGACTCCGGTGGTCGCGATGCCCGGGCGGTAGGTCCGCCACACCTGAGCGCAGTCGTGGACGTCGTTGTCCGCGATGCGGTGGCGGCCTGGCGAGGTGAAACCGGCGCCGCCGCCGGTGACCACCTTGCGGTCGCCCCCCTGCGCGCTGATGCCGCCTTCGCCGCAGACCGACACCTCGCACGCCCGCACCGCATCGTCGGAGCCGCCGGCGATGACGATGCCGGTCTTCGCGCAGCAGCGGACCAGGCAGCGCTCGACGGCGCACGAGCGGCTGTCCTGGATGCGGACGCCGTCGCCATCGCATCCGCCGAGCGTCACGTCCGAGAGGACCACGTCGGACACGCCGGTCATCGTCACCACCGGTCCAGCGCCGCTCATCACTGCCGATTCCGGATCGACTCCGACCGGCGGCCACCAGTACAGCGCATCCGCCCGCGGGTCGACGCACCATTCGCCTTCGGCGTCGAGGTCCTCGAGCAATCCCTCGACCAGGTAGCGGTCACCCGCCCGCAGCGCGCACCAGGTCTTCGCTCCGAGGGCGATGCGGTGCGTCTGCGCATCGTACCCGGCCAGCGGCAAGATGCGGAAGGCCCAGTCGAAGCCCGAGAAGACCGCGACCGATCCGTCCTCAGGATGCTCCCAGTGGTGGCGCTCGGCGCGGCCGTGATGGAAGCCGAGATATTCATCCGGCGAATCCACCGCGGCCACGTGCGCCCACGCGCCGCCATGGGCGTCGCCATGGGCGCGGTTCGGATAGCGCGCGCGGTTCTGACGCTCACCGCGCACGAAGAGCTGCGTCGGCCTGCGGCCAGAGAGCGCGCCGCAGCGGATCGCGCCGCGCCCCGGCTTCCAGCCGACGG
>JACDEN010000611.1 GCA_013816415.1 Planctomycetota bacterium | reverse complement strand
GATGGTGACTCTGATCAGCACCCGGTACGTGCAGACGCCGCCACCGAACGTGCCGGCGGTGCCGGTGCCGGTCGACCCATCGCCGCCCCTCGATATCGAGGTCCAAGACCAGATCCCGACGTCCGTCTCTGTCGTCGACACCGCCACCATCCCGGCGGAGGAGAACGACCATCCCGCTGAGATTCCGGACGGCAATCCCAATGCGTACACCGATGTTGAGATGGGCAGCGATTTCATTGGCGCCATGCTTGGAGCCGGTGGCGGCGACAGCGGGAAAATTGGACAACCTGATGGTGGAGGGGGCCCGGCCCGCGTTGGGATCAATGCGCGCAAGAAATCGGTGAAGCGACTCGATCCGAAAATCGTCATGGTCGCGGAGAATGCGCTGCGCTGGTTCAAGAAGCACCAGAGCCCGAACGGCATGTGGGATGTCGACGGATATCAGCTCAATTGCGGCGATGCGGGCGGTCGCTGCGAGCCGGGAACCGAACACGTCGGGGCGGATGGCGACGTCGCCTGCACCGCTTACGCCGTGATGTGCTTCCTCGGCGCCGGATACGATCACCACACCGGCACCTATCGGAACGTGGTCAAACACGGGCTCGACTTCCTGCTGTCGGTCCAGAAGGCCGACGGTTCGTTCGGCGACCGCAACTACGAGCACGCCATCGCCACCATGGCGATCGCCGATGCCTGCGCGATGTCGGAAGACCGCGCCCTGCGCGAGCCGGCGCAGCGCGGCGTCGCGGTGATCCTCGCTCGTCAGAATCGCGATGCCAAGGATGGCGCCTACGGACTCGGCTGGGACTACGCCGCGCCGAACCGTACGCGCAACGACTCCTCGGTGACCGGCTGGAACGTGATGGCGCTCAAGAGCGCGCTCGGGGCGGGGCTCGACGTCGGTAACGGACTCGTCGGCGCCCGGAACTGGCTCGACCAGGCGTGGCGGGCCGCGAACCCGGGTTGGGTGCACGTCGATCCTTACCAGGGACGGACGGTCTTTCCGTACACCTTCGATCCGATCGCCGGGACCACCGACCGCGACCATCTCGCCGCGGTCGGGGCGGTCTGCTCGGTGTTCCTCGGCCACCATTTGGGTGATCCGATGCTGGAATCCCTGATCAACCACATCATGGACACCGATTATCCGAAGAGCGTGGCGTGGCCGACCAACACCTACCTCCTGTACTACAACACCATGGCGTTGTTCCAGGCCACCTCGGGCGGCAACGACGCACGCTGGAAGCGCTGGAACGAGCCGGTCCGGAACATGCTCATCACCTCGCAGCGCGCCGATCGCGGCTGCTTCGAAGGCAGCTGGGATTTCGCCGGCACCGGATTCCCCGGCCACGACGTCGGCCGCCTGCTCAGCACCGCCTACTGCTGCCTGTCCGCCGAAGTGTACTATCGCAAGGAATTGGTTCAGAGGGTGCGCTGACGCCTCTGGCCGCACCCTCGACGCGAGGCGGGTGCGGCGTCGAGGCCTTGCTGGTCGAGGCCGCGACGGCTAGCGTGGTATCATGCGGCCATCCCAGCGTCTGGAGATCAAAGTCGGGCTGCTGATCGTCACCGGGGTGATCGCGACCGTCGTCATGGTCCTGATGTCGGACAAGATCTCGTTCGAGAGCACCTACGTGATCTCGGCGTTCATGGACGACGCGGCCGGATTGCGCAAGAACTCCTCGGTGACGCTGTCGGGAATCCCGATCGGCAAGGTCGACCGCATCCTGGCCGCGAAGGACACGCGCGGATCGATCCGGGTCGAGATGAAGATCAACAAGGCGTTCCTGGTGCCTGAGGGCAGCCTCCTGCAGATGTCCACCAGCGGCATCTTCGGCGACAGCTCGCTCGCGTTCGCGCCGCCGCGGGGCAAGGCGGTCGAGGCCACGCTGCCGACCAACGGCACCGCCGCGGTGGTCGCGACGCCGGGATTCCTCGACACGCTGACCATCCAGGCGAAGGGCATCATGGGGGCGCTCACCGGGATCCTCACCGATGACACGCGCGACGACGTCAAGCGCCTGATCAGGCGCGCCGCCGATCTCGCCGACCATGGCGCAGCGGTCGCCAAGAATCTCGACGAGAACCAGGCGCAGCTGACCGAGATCTTCGAGCAGCTGCGCGGCATCACCAAGGACCTCAAGGGCGTGTCAGCCGCCTTGTCCGAGCACGCCGGCAGCATCGCCGCCAAGATCGACACCACCCTCGGCGCCATCGATGCGCGCGTCGAATCGATCGCCGCACGCGCCGATGCCACGCTCGGCAGCATCAACAATCTCGCTGGCCACGCGGATCAGTTGCTGGCCGACCATCGCTCCGACATCGGGCTGATGCTGCGCAAGTTCCGCGACATCAGCGTGCACGTCGCGAACATCACGTCGGAGCTCGATCTCGGCGAAGGGGTGATCGGGCAGCTGCTGGTCAACCGCGATCTCGCGAAGGACGTCAATGGCATAGCCATCGACCTCGCGGTCGCAGCGGATCTGATCAACGACCATCCTGAGACCCTGGTGTGGGGCACGACCAAGGCGCTGCGCGACGAATACCGCGCGCGGCGCGAACGCATGAAGATGAAGCGCTCGTTCGCCGAAGGGTTCGGAAAGAAGCCGGAAACGGCCCGCGCGCCAGCGCCAGCGCCCTGACAATCAGGGCGGGGGCTTGACCGCAGACATACGCTTTTCGCGAACCTGATGCGCACCGCACGCCTTATGTGATCGCTTTCAGTTGGGGGCCTGGCCGCGGACGGCCGCCCCCAACAACGTGCGCTCTGCGCACTGCCCCCAAACGGCAGGGCAGGCAAGGGTGACAATCAGACGATGGTTTTATCGCGAACCTGATG
>JACDEN010000610.1 GCA_013816415.1 Planctomycetota bacterium | reverse complement strand
CCGCAACACCGCACGCCGCTGCCTGAATGCGCTCGCCGACGCCGGGCTCGTCGCCGTCACGCGCACGCAGGGTCGCAAGCTCCGGGTGCGCTTCCTGACCGTCCCTGAGCCGCCGTCACCCGACGTTCCATCACCCACACCACCGCCACAGGATCTCCCATGATGATCGACGTTCCCACCACACCCATCACCGAGTCGGAGTTCACGGTCCGCGATCTCGTCGGCCGCTGGTACGACCAGGGGCACGGCGAACCCTCCGAGCGCTTCAATTCCGGACGAGCCCTCGCGGTCACGGCGCTGCCGACCGCCTACGAGCACGCCAGTCACGTGGCGATCTCGCTGCGTGGCACGCCCACGCGCGGGCTGATCGTGGTCGAGATGGCCCACTTCCCGCCGTCCGCGGTCGATGTCCTCGCGGTGCGCTCCCTGCGCTTCGCCGAGGCGGTGCTGCTGCGCAGCTTCATCGTCGCGCTCAGCGGCACCGCCTTGGAGCAGGTGCCGCGCGATTTCCGCTGGGCCAGCCGCGACGATGTGCTCCCCGCTCATCCCAAGCACCGGCGGACGGCGAGCGCTGCGCTCAGCGCCGCTTCGGGTCCGCGGCCTTGGGGGCGACCTCGATCTCCTTGCCCTTGTTCTTCATGAACCGCTTCACGACTTCGTAGATGTCGCCGCGCTGGCCGATGAGGATGACGACGACCGTCAGCACCCGGTCGACGATGGCGTAGACGACGCGGTAATCGCCGACGCGGACGCGGTAGAGGTTCTTGTAGCCGGTGAGCTTCTGATGGCCTTGGGGCCGAGGGTCTTTGGCCAGCGCGTCGATGGCGGCCACGATCGCGTCGCGCTTGGTCTGCGGAATGTCGCGCAGCGCCTTGAGCGCGGTGGGTTCGATGTGGAGGTGATGGACGGACGGGCTCATCGAGCACCGCCCGTCAGCGTCTCACTTGCGAAGCTGCTTCTTGGCCTCGTTCCAGGGAATCGAGCCAGGGCTTGCGGCGAGGACATCGAGCGCCGCCTGGCCATCGAGGAGATCCTCGACCAGTTCGAGCACCTTGAGGTCGCCCATGCTGACGATGGCGGCGGCGTCCTTGTGATGGCGCTGCAGGACGACGCGCGCTCCGGTATAGGTGACACGGTTGATGCACTCCGAGAGGTCGGTACGGGCCGCGGTGGCAGCCATACGGGTTGCGGTAGCCATGGGAATCATCTCCTCGCCAAGGCATCCGCCCCAGCACGTCTCCCAATCCAGGGCGACATGTGTAAAATTAGCAAAATGTACAAAATATGCAAGTCTCTTGTCATGCCCCCTCGAACGCGGGTGCTATGCCTGCCGCTGGTGCCGGCGGCCGTAATCGCCCTTCCGTAGGCGATCCCGCTGTCGCCCGCCGCGGCGCGATGACGGTCGCCTAAAGCAGGCATTTAGGCGACCGCTCGAATACGCGACCGCGGATTTCCCGCAGATTTCCAGCATCCGCACCGATCGGGCCGCGGTCTGCGTGGTGCGCGGGCGCACAAAATCATCGGACTCCAGCGGTTATCCCCCGGTTGCGGAGCATCCTCGTGCACCGCTGGAGGTAAAACGAAAGACACCGGGGCTCCCGTATCGGGAGCCCCGGTTCGTTCTCGTATGGGCTCAGGCCGAGCGCGTGCGCCGATCGCGGCCGTTGCCGTTGATGTCCTCGTCGAATCCCGGCAGGCAGTGCGCATACAGCTCGGTGGTCTCGCTGATCGAGTGCCCGAGATGCGCCGCCAACCGGAAGAAGCTGCCGCCGTTGTGCAGATACAGGCTGCTGAACACGTGCCTGCACAAATGCGGATGGCACCACGGCACGCCCGCGCGTCGCACCACGGTCCTGAACGCCTTGGCGAACGACCAGCGATACCGATGGCCCGCATAGGGCTTGTCGGGTTTCAGGATGAAGCCGCTCGGCTGGCGTTGCTCGTGCAGGAGCCGCGCCAGCTCGTCGCAGATCGGCACCGTGCGATCCTCGCCGGTCTTGGTGGTGAAGTGGCGGCTGCTGCGCACGTGCAGCACGCGGTTGGCTTCGTCGGCGTCCGCCCAGGTGAGAGCGAGCGCTTCGGCCTTGCGGACACCGGTCAGAAAGAGCAGCGCGAACAAGAGGTGCACGTCGCGGCCATACTCGGCCGCGACCCGGAGCACGGCGTCGCGCTGTTCCTGGGTGAGGAACGTGCGCGGCCGCGTCACCGCCTTCGGCGTCCGCACCTTCGCCAGCGGATTGCGCGCTCCCAGCAGGCCGTCATCGAGCGCGCGCACGAGCAGCTTGTTGAGCGCCGTGCGCAGATTCTGGACGGTGGTCGAGGCGTACGCCGCGATCAGCTCGCCCATCAGCGCCTGCAGGCGCTCGCGCGTGAGCGCTTGCAGCGGTGTCGTCGCCGGAAGGTGCGCCAGGATCGTCTTCCACTGGAAGCGATACGTGACGATCGATCCGGTGCGCAGCGCGGTGGCCGCTTCGTGGTCGACGATCGCCACCAGCTCGCCGAGAGTACGGTATGCGGGAGCGGGAGCAGCGTCGGCGACCGGCAATGCGGGTCGCTTCAGCCGTTCCAGCCAGATGGGTACCTGCGCGTGGTAGTACGCCAGGATCTCGCCGACGCGCCGCATCGGCGTCGGCGGCGTGATCTGCGTCCGGGTCGACGGCGAGCGTGGCCGCCAATCCGGCAGGAAGGCGCGCAGCGCCTCGTGTCTGGCCTCGCAGATGAGCAGCCAGGTGCTCTGCTTGTGCGCGTACTGCTTGCGGACGTGGACGGGTCCGTGATCGGTGGTGAAGACGCCGAGAGCTGCATAGGCTCGGCGAGGCATAGGCTTCTCCTTGGGACAGCGCGCGCGG
>JACDEN010000609.1 GCA_013816415.1 Planctomycetota bacterium | reverse complement strand
CCTGCAGCCACCGCGCGATCGCCGAGGGTCGCGGAGCGCAGCGAGAGGCCGCGCACCATCTCGGGCAGGGCGTAGCGTTCGAGGTGGACCTGGAGCCGGCCGATCAGCTGCGGACCGGCATCGGCGAATTGTCCCCCCAGCACCACGCAATCCGGGTTGAGCAGGTTGATCGCCCCACCGAGCACCCGCGCGATTATTTCGGCTCCATCATGGTGACAGCTCCGCGCGTGGACATCGCCTGCGGCCGCTTCGCGGGCCAGGCCGCCAAGATCGGACACGCGTCCGCCGCCGGCCGCGCGGTAGCGCTCGAGCAGACGGCGCGGCGAGGCGTGCGCCTCGAAACAGCCGTGCAGCCCGCATCCGCAGAGGAGATCGCCGCCGACATGCACATGCCCGATCTCGCCCGCGGCTCCGTCTCGGCCTGCGACCACCTCGCCGGACTGCACGAGACCGCCGCCGATGCCATTGGCGACCGCGCTCACGAACAGGACGCCGCGGGCACCGATGCCCGCGCCGAACATCGCCTCGCCGAGCGCCTCGAGGCCGTCCGCGCGCTCGATGAACACCGGCATCCTGGTCGCCTCAGCGAGGATCGAGACCACCGGCACGTTCTCGAATCCCGTCGGCTCGACCGCGCGGATCGAGCGCCCAGTACGGCGATCGATGAGTCCGGGATCGGCCACGCCGATGCCGAGCAGGCGCGTGCGCGGAATGGGCGAGTCCGCGAGGGCCGTCAGCGCTGACTCGACCAGCGCGCGTTCGGCCTGCGCTCCAGCCCGACCAGCGAGCGGCCAGGATTTCGTCCAACGGATGGTGCCGAGGATGTCGCAGATGGTCGCGGTGATGGTGCCGCGCGCATAGCTCATGCTCAGCGCACCGAGGCCGGCGCGATCGATCTCGAGCAGAGAGCGGCGGCGACCGCGGCCGCGCCCGCTCGGCTTGGCTTCGCCGGCCTCACGCACCACGCCCTGCCGCAGCAGGGCCGAGCCCACCGTCGTCAAGGTCGACAGCGGTAGGCCGGAGCGCTTGCCGAGCTCGATGCGCGAGGCGGGTCCCTGAGCATACAGCATGGACCGGACCAGCAGCCGATTGGCGATCCCCTTCGGGATCCGTGCCGAGGTCGCGGAACGGTTGTCGGCCGCCAATGACGACCGCGCGGTCGCGTCGCGTCGTGCGGGATCGCGCGGCATGCCGTTCAGGACGCTTGCAGGATGGTCGTGGGGTCGTGCATCGGTTTCGACGGTAACGCGGTCCAGCGATCCTGTCAGCGCTTTTCTCGGCATAGGATACGTCCGAACCAAATATTTTATTTTAATTCTATTTTACGAATTTATTCATTGCCGGTTCACGGATCGTCGCCAGGATGCCTTCGAGGAGCCGCCCATGCTTCCCCTCGAACCGCGCCGCATCGACGTCCGCATCGTCGACCACCCCCTGCGTCCCGAGCGCGTGATCCGCACCCATGCCGCGACCCATGACCGTTCGCGGTTCCTGATCGTACGCGTCACCGATGCCGCCGGACGGGTCGGACACGGAGAAGCCGCGACCACCGCGATGTGGAGCGGTGAATCGGCGGATTCGGCCGAGGCGATGATATGCACCGATTTCGCGCCCGTGCTGGTCGGCCGCACCTTCGCCCACCCCCGCGAGGCACTGGCGGTGCTCGACGCCACGGCGTTCGGCAATCCTTTTGCGAAATCCGCAGTCGACACCGCACTGTGGGACCTGTGGGCGCGCGCGAACGGCGTCAACGTCGCCGCGCTGGCGGGCGACCGTCCCGCGGTGGCGCGCATTCCCACCCGCGCGAGCGTCGGCGCCTACGACACACCGCGCACCCTCGAGCTCGCGCAGGCTTTCTGGGACGCCGGCATTCGCACCCTGAAATTCAAGACCGGGATGGCGGGCGTCGACGATGCGCGACGCATGGCTGCGGTCCGCGATCGACTCGGCGACGGACCGGTGTTCACCATCGATGCCAATGGCGCCTATGCGACCGCGGGTGACGCGGTCGCCGCCATCGAGCGGCTGCAGCCGTTCGGCCTGGCGCTCGTCGAGCAGCCGACGCCCCGCGATCGTCTGAGCATGCTCGCGGAGGTGCGCCGCAACGTCGCCGTTCCGATCATGGTCGACGAAGGTGTCTTCACCCGCGATCAGCTCGAGGAGGCGCTCGACCTCGATGCATTCGACATCCTATCGATCTATCCGGGAAAGAATGGCGGTTTCACCCACGCCCTCGATCTGGCGGCGCGCGCGCGGGCTGCGGGCAAGGCGTGCGCCATCGGCAGCAATCTCGAAACCGATCTCGGCCAGGCGGCGATGGCCTGCCTCGCGGCCTCCAACTCGGCGTTCCCGGTCGACCGCATCGCCTGCGACCTGCCGGCCGTGGTGTTCTACCGCGTGTCGTCGCTGGTCGAGCCGCTGCGGTTCGTGGATGGATGCATCGAGGTGCCGACCGGCCTGGGATTCGGCGTCGAACCGCTCGCCGCTGGATCGGCGATGCTCGCCGGAGCGCGCTCATGAGCCGCCGCCACCGCATCGCTCTGGTCGGCTGCGGCGACATCGCCGAGACCGGTCACCTACCCGCGCTGCTCGCGCATCCTCGCTTCGAGCTGGTGGCCGCCTGCGACATCCGCCCCGAGCGGGCGCGGCTGCTCGCCGGGCGCGCCGGCGGCATACGCGTGCTCACCGATTATCGCGCGCTGGTCGAGGACCGCTCCATCGACGCGGTGGTGCTCGCCCTGCATCCCGAGCACAGCGTCGACGCGGCCATCGCCTTCCTCGGCGCCGGCACGGCGGTGCTCGACGAGAAGCCGCTCGCCTGCACCCTCGCCGACGGCGAGCGCGTGGCTG
>JACDEN010000608.1 GCA_013816415.1 Planctomycetota bacterium | reverse complement strand
CACCAGGGCCATGCCGCCAATCACCACTGCGCCCACCGCCACGGCAACCAGCAGGGCGACGCCGGCCACGACGAGCCGGCGCCGCACGCGTGCCTGCGCTGCCGCATCCGCGACCCGGCGCACCGCCAGGGACTTCTCGGCCGCGGCCTCGACCTTGGTGCGTTCGTCGGGGGTCATCGCTTGGCGGGTTCGAAGCGCACGCCCGTGGCCGCGGCATGCAGGCGCTTCAGCTTGAAGGCGAATTCCGCCGGAGCATCGCCGGTGGGGATCGCGAGCGAACCCTGCTCGACGCGCATCTCGCGCCTTGAAGCGACCACGCCCGCGTCGACGTCCCAGATTTCCAGCGTCCAGTCGCCCGGCGAGAGGCCGCTGACGATCAGCGTTCCCCGCGGTCCGTCCTTCGCGAGCGGAGCCGCTCCGGGACGCGCGAGTGCTCCGGCGTCGCCGACGAAGCCGTACGCGAGATCGGCCGCGATCAGGCAATGGGCGTCCCAGCCGGGTGCGATGGGGACCTCGACCGCGCGCAGCTGATGGCCGCGCGGATCCTCGCCGGCGACAAAGGCGGCCAGCGGCCGGAACTGCGCGTGCAGGCCGTTGGGCTCGATATGGGTATCCCACCACCACGGCATCGATGATCCCGAGAAGCCGCACATCCAGGAGATCCACAGCGCGTGGCGCAGGTACGCGCCCTGGTGGTCGCCCTGGTCGTCGGGGGCATCCCAGCCGCGCCCGACCTCGGCGATGATCAGCGGTCGCCGCACGTCGGCCATGGCGAGCGCGAGGCGCGACAGCGACGGGCCCGGGTGCGGATCGTAGCCGTGGATCTCGGCGACGTCGATGCCGCTGAGCCGCCAGATCTCGGGGAATGCGCTCGGGCTGGTGGTGCTGGTGGTGACCAGATGGTGGTGCGGATCGATCGCCTTCAGATGGTCGCTCATCTCGCGGTGCCACGACACCACGTCGGCGTCGGTGAAGCGCGGCGTGAGATCCGCTTCGTTCCACAGCTCCCACGCGAAGAGCTGCGGTGAATAGCCCCAGCGCGCGACCACGTAGTCGAGGTAGCGCTTGAACAGCACGCGCGCCCGGCCATTCGACCAGAATTCGCGCGCGTCGGTGCACGGACCGCCGTTGACCTGGTTGAAGGGATTGCGCGCCCAGTCGCCCCTGAGCATGCCGTGGTACTGCAGGCAGAGCTGCACCGCGACGCCGTGGGTCTCGGCGAGTTCGAACAGGTGGTCGAGGTGCGCGGCGGATGCGAAGTTCACCACCTCGAGCTTGCCGCCGACATCCAGGCCGTCGTTCCACGGGCAGATCCAGGTGCGGATGAGGGTGCCGCCGGCAGCGGCGAGCGGCTTCAGGTACGGTTCGTAATCGCCGCTCCACGCCACGTTCTCGCCGAGCGGATAGAACCAGCTGCCGTCGGCGCGACTGAACCAGCGCGGATCGCCGGCATCGACTTGGATCGGCCCGCGATGCGCAGAGGCCTCAGCGCAGATGAAGGACAGCGGCTCGCTCCACGACACCGCTCCTGCAGCGGTGACCCCGAGCTGGAAGCGCCATTCGCCGGCCAGATGCGGCGACAGGCGCAGACTATAGCGATACACCGCGTCGCTCTCGCCGGCCGCGATGTCCTCGCAGAATCCCGGCAGCGTCAGCTCGGTGCCGTCCGGCGCGCGCACGCGGGCCGAGACCGCGGTCATGCGCCGCATGAAGGAGTCCGCGCGCGCTTCCTTGGTCATCAGGCGGTCGGCAGGGAACGCGACCGAGGCGTGGATCTCGGCGGTGGCATGGCGCTCGACGTCTCCGGCAGGACGCGCGACGTCGATGAAACGCGCCTGGTCGCGGCGCAGCACCGGACCGCCGAGATAGCGCAGCTGGTCGATGATGACGCGGCCATCGGACTTGTCGGGCAGGATGTACGCGAGCAGGCGGTTGACCTCCTTCGATCCCATCGCCCACAGCGCCGGATCGGTTCCGGCCTTGAATCCGGAAGCGTCGAGCGTGAAGGCGAGATCGCGGTTCATGCCCGGATGCAGCACCACCGGCCTGGTCTCGTAGAGCGCGCCATCGCGTCCGCGCAGCGCCAGGGCGAACGACGGCGACTTGGCGCCGACGTTGTCGACGTCGACGAGCAGCGCGCGCACGCCCGAGAGATCGAGGTCGACCTCCTTGCGCAGGATCGCCTTCTCGCGCCCGTTGTCGCAGTAGTCCACCTGCAGCGCCCAGCGCCCGGAGGTCGCCGATTGCCCGGTGAACGACAACGCCGCGTAGTCGTTCGCGCTGTCGAGCGACCACAGGGTGTCCTGCTCGAAATCCTCGACGAGGAGCGCCGCCGCATCGGGCGGACGCGGCGCCGAGCCGCAGGAGGCGAGCGCCCAGGCCGATACGACGATCAGGAGGGGTGCGCGCATGCTGAGGTCTAGCGATCCCGGTCCGCTTGGCCACCGGCACGGCGAACCATGCGCTAGAGTCCTTGAGCGGCCGGAGTTTGACCCTGGAAGTCACAGTTGGCATCGTGGGCCACTCAAGGGCTCTAGGTCCTCGGGCGAAGCCCTCAAAGAAAAGTCAGCGGGGTTCACCCCTATAATGCCCTTCGGGCTGGGGTGGAACCCCGCTGGCGCGTCTCCATCACGAAACCGCCTTGGATCGCGCTGGGACCTGCTAGCCTGAGCCGAGGAGTTCCCGCATGCGCCTCTTCGTGACCAGATCCGTGACCCGCTCCGCAGCTCCCCTCCTGATGGCCATCGGCCTCGCCCTGCCTGGCCTGGGTGCTGCGGCCGACGGTCCCGCGCCGGCTCCTGCGCCTGCGGCCGCTCCGGCGGTAGGCGCTCCGGCGCCGGCGGTGAAAAC
>JACDEN010000095.1 GCA_013816415.1 Planctomycetota bacterium | reverse complement strand
CGCCCAGCGTGCGTCCGTGGAAGCTGTTCGCGAAGGCGACGATGCGCGTTTTGCGCCCGGCGTGGACCTGGTTGCCCCACAGACGGACGACCTTGTAGGCGCACTCGTTGGCCTCGGTGCCGGAATTGCAGAATAGCACGCGTCCGGGAAAGCCCGACTGGACGATCGCCTTGGCGAGCGCCTCCTGCTGCGGGATGCCGTAATGATTCGAGGCGTGGATCAGCTGTCCCGCCTGCTTGGCGATCGCCTCGACCAGCCGCGGATGGGCATGGCCGAGCGAGCTGACGGCGACCCCGGCGAAGGCGTCGAGGTAGCGCCGACCATGGTCATCGTACAGACTGCAGCCGCTGCCGCGTACGAAGCGCACGTCCTGACGGCTGTAATTCTGGACCAGGAAGGACGGGGCGGCAGAGGATGGCGTCGACACCGATGGCTCCGAAGGGGTGAGCATTCTTTCCTGCTGCACCGCGAAGCAAGCCGGGCGAGCTTGGCGACCGGCCCTCAGATCACCCACTCGCATCGGCGTAGGTCGCGTCACATCTGGAGGTTGCCGGAGACCAGACATGGCAATTGCAGGGTCGGCTCCGGGTCTATGCTGCGGCGTATGCGTCACCTGCCCATCGCGATCCGGAAGTTGCCTCGGCGACTCGTTTTCCGCCGGCTCGGACCGGTCGTGATCGCGCCGGTGCCGGTGGTCATCTCGGCGCAGGTGACCGGTGCTGCGCATGGGTGAGGACAGCGGCATGCCTGCCGCAGTTCCACCCTCGTCATTCATGGCGTGGCCGCTGTGGTTCCTTCCCGCCGCCCTGGCCACGCTGGTCCTCGATCAGGCGACCAAATGGTGGCTCTTCGCCCTGCCCGCCGACGCTCCGCTGCCGGGCTGGATCGAACGCGCGGTGAACCCGGGCGTCGCCTGGTCGATCGGCCGCGATGCGCCGGCGATGGTCGCGCTGATCACGGTGGTGCTGATCCCGGTCCTGTGCTGGGTGTGGTGGCGGTATTTCCGCACGGCCGGCGCGTGGGAGAACCTGGCGTTCGGAGCGATCCTCGGCGGCGCCTTCGGCAATGGCATCGACCGCGCGCTCGCCCGCTTCGGGACGATCGGCGGGGTGCGCGATTTCATCCACGTCGATCTCGGCGTCGCGCCCTTCCATCCGTGGCCGACCTTCAACATCGCCGATGCCGGCATCACCTGCGGCTTCGTCATCCTCGTCATCCTCAACTTCAGGAAACACCAGCCCGCGCCGACCACGGCGGGCCTGGTGTCCGACCGATAAGAGCCCGGAGGCCCCATGCGCTTCAATCCCGCTGCGCGTGAAGTGATCTGCAAGATCGTCTATTACGGCCCAGGCCTCGCCGGCAAGACCACCAACATGCAGGTGGTCCACGACAGCAATCCGCCGCAGCAGGTGAGCGAGCTGGTCAGCGTCGACACCCATTCCGAGCGCACGCTGCATTTCGATTGGCTGGCCCTCGAGGTCGGTCAGGTGCAGGGCGTCAATGTGCGTTTCGAATTCTTCACCGTGCCCGGACAGAACTATTACGCGGCGACCCGGCGCCAGGTGCTGGCCGCTGCCGACGGCGTGGTGTTCATCGCCGACAGCCGGCGCGAAGCGCTCGATGAGAACATCGACTCGATGAACGAGATGCTGAACAACCTCAGGCACCACGGCCTTCCCGAGGACCTGCCGGTGGTGATGCAGTACAACAAGCAGGACATGGCGACGGCGCTCAAGCGCGAGCAGCTCGAGCCGCTGATGAATGTCCGCGGCTGGCCGAGCTTCTCGGCGACCGCGACGCGCAAGGACGGCGTCATCGAGACCGTGCGCGCGATCACCGCCCTGGTCGCCGAGCGCATGGCCACCCAGCAGGTGCCTGCGGCCGAAGCCGGCCCGCAGTCCCCGAGCTCGCCCGGACAGCCCCAGACCTGGCTCATCTCGTGCTACCGCTGCCAGACCATCCTCGAGGTGCCGGACGCGAGCATCGGCGCCGCCTACACCTGCGGCGTCTGCGGCTCGACGCTCGAGGTCTTCGACACCGACCGAGGACTGACCCGCGCGCCGTCCGCGCGCGAGGACGACAGCGGCGGATACGCCCTGCAGAATTCAGCGCTGCCCGAGCAGGGGGCGAGCGCGCTCGGCGTGCGCACCGCTCCGATCGAGAAGCCGGCCGCCGTCGCCGAAGGCGGAGACGCGGGGTTCGAGCTCGATGGCTATGACATCGTCGCGACGCTCGACGAGAGCGTCCAGGGGCGTCGTCTGCGCGTGCGCGAACGCGCGAGCGGGCGCACCATGCGCGCGCTCACCATCTCGACGCAGCTGATGCGCCAGCCCGGCTACAAGGAGAACCTCGAGCCGTACGTGCGCATGGCCGGGCCGATCAAGCATCCCAATGCGCTCTCGCTCGCGAACCTGCGCCCCACCGCCGACAGCGCGGTGATGCTCAGCGTCGATCCGCCGGACCACGAACCGCTGTCGCACGTGCTCGCGCGCCGCCGCGCGCTGGCGCCGCCGCACGCCATGGGCCTCTTGCGCCAGCTCGCGCTCGCGCTCGAGGAGGCGGCGCGGCACGGTGTGGTCCACGGCTGGCTGCGTCCCGACGTGGTGCTGGTCAGCCCCGACGGCAACGCCCTGGTCGATGAGCTGTGCCTGCCGAAGAATCACAAGTTCCTGGTGCGCGAGCTCGCCGGCGCGAGCGCGGCGACCGAGTACTACCTCGCTCCCGAGCACCTCAACGACGACGCGCGCAGCGACCTGCGCTCCGACATCTTCGCGCTCGGCGCGCTTCTCTTCCGCATGATCACCGGCGAGGGCCTGGTCACCGGCTACAGCGCGCACGAGGCGCTGCACAAGGTGGTGGCCAACGGTCCGCGGCCGCTGCGCACGACCCAGGCCGGCGTCAGCCGCGATCTCGACCTGTTCTACCAGCGCCTGGTCGCGACCGAGCGCAAGGACCGCTTCCAGAACTACCGCGAGGTCATCGACGCGCTCGACAAGTTCGGCGGCGGCGCCAAGCGCCAGACCCTGCGGCTCACCGGCACCGTCGCGAACACCTCGGGCACCGGCCGCACCGGCCGCTCCACCGCCAACGCGCACATCGCCCGGCGCGCCGGAGGCTCGGGCAATTACGCCGGACGTCCCCGCCCAGCCGGATCGCAGCCGTCCACCGGCACCAACCGCAAGAGCAACGACAGCGGGATCGTCGTCGGCGTGGTGGTGGTGTGCGTGCTCGCGGCGGTGATCTTCATCGTCGTGATGATGTCGGGCCGCTCGACCTCGTCATGGAATCCGCCGCCCAAGCCGGAGCCGACCACCTCGGCGAAGCCGCAGCCGACGGTCGAGCGTCCGATCTACAATCCGCCGGCCGGGCTGATCCCGATCGTGAAGCCGACCCCAAAAATCGTCCCGACTCCGGATCCGGCGGTGGTGAAGCCGCCCACGCAGTCGCGGGCCGAGATCCTGCACCAGATCGCCGATTACCGCACCGAGGAGCGCTTCCAGGTCGCGCTCGCGGCCGCGCAGAAGCTCGAGTCGGTCGAGGAGCGCGATTCCCTGGTCAAGGCGATCACCGCGCAGCACGACCAGCGCAAGCACGACCTCGAGATCGTGGCCGCCAACAACAGCGACAGCGAACTCATCCGCAAGCTGCTGGCGCCGGCGATGACCACCTGGGGGCTGCCTGGGGACAGCGATTGGGCGGCCGCGCAGATCGCCAAGAGCGAGAAGGCGGTGGTCGAGGGGCCCGCAGCCGTCGATCCGGCGGCTGAGATCAGGAAGCCGCCCACCGGAGAACTCTCCCCGGTGACCGGCCAGCCCTTGGCCGTGCAGCCGCAGAATCCGGCGACCCAGAGCGATCCCCGTCCCGTCCCGGCCACGCCCTCGGTCAAGGATCCGATCACCCAGGCCAACGGGCTGATCGACCAGGCGCTGATCGCCAATCAGCCGACCGCCGCCCAGCAGGCGCTCAGCGGCGTGGATGCGCAGCTTCCCGAGACCCGGGCGCTCAAGCGCAAGGTCGACCTGTGGACGCGGCGCGCGGCGCTGATCAACCGCGTGGTGCCGCTCGCCAAGGCCAAGCTGCGGCTCCCCAACCCCAGCGGCGACCCGTGGGACGTCCTCGGCTGCGACGCGACCTCGGTCGATGTCAGCAGTCCGAGCGGAACACGCACCACGCTGCCGTGGAACCAGTTCGGCGCCAAGGACATCGCCAAGGTCTTCATGGATGCCGTCAATGCCGGCGACGGGTCGAGCGACGAGCACGCAACCGCCATCGTGATGCTGCTGCTCGCCGGCGACCAGGTGATGGCGAATGTCCAGGCGCGTAAGGCGAAAGGCATCCTCGATCCCGAGGTCGCTGCGGACGTCGACACGCTGCTGAACCTGCAGAAGCGACGCGAGCTCGCCGACCTGATCACCAAGGGCAACGACGCGGTGAAGGCCGGCAATGCGAAGGCCCTCAACGACACGCTGACCGAGATCAGGAAGGCCGACAAGGGCAGCCAGACCGCCTTCGCCGCCCAGATCGCCCATCTCGAGGAATCGGTGGCGAAGATCGTGACGACGCGGGCGGTCCCGACCACGGTCGGCAAGGATCGGGTCCTGTTCGAGATGCAGGACGATCTGCTGTCGTTCCCGGACATCGACGGCAAGTGGCAGGTGAATTCCGGAGTGGTCGCCAACCTCACCGACGGCGCGCGACTCGGACGCCGGGATCTCGGCGGCGCGAAGTCGATGTCGATGCGCTTCCAGACCAGCCAGAACAAGGGCGCCCTGACCGTGGAATTCCGCGGCGCCAAGGTGGCGATGGATCTCGCGGCGAGCACCTACTCGGTCAGCGGCAAGGCGCAGGGTCGGACCAAGGGCTTCAACTTCATCGCCAAGCTGCCGTACACCCTGCTGATCGAGCGCAAGGACGACACCCATACCACTATCCAGTTCAACAACGGCGTCGAGACCGCCGAGGTGGTGGTCGGCGATCTCAGCGATGCGATGACGGTATCGGTCGATGCCGGCGCCTCGGTGAGCATCGATGAGATCGAGATCTTCCGCGAGACCAAGGTCGCGCCGGTGAACGCCAAGGCCGCGTTCAAGGTCATCGGCTGGGATCCGCTCGGGCTCGCGTACATGGAGCCTCCCGCGATCGTGCTGCCGTCGAATCCCGGCGACCCGAGCGGCATCGCCACCGCCATCAAGGACAACGTCGCGGGATACACCTTCGAGGTGAAGGGGATCGGCAGCCTGCGCATCCAGCTCGGCAGGCAGTCGGAGAAGGACTCGAAATGGGTGACGCTCACCATCGATCTGCCGAAGGTGCCGCAGGAGGTCAAAGCGCTGTCCGTGCGCTGGACCGACAAGGCGATCTCGGTGTACGACGGCAAAGGCATCGAGCTCGCCACGCAGCCCATCGCTGAGCGCTACACCCACCTGATGATCTCGGCCACCAACCAGGCCACGCTCATCGGCACCCCGCGCATCGAATTCAAGGCCCCGTGAGCCCGGCATCCGCACCTGTCTTCCGTACCCCGCCGCCGTCGCGGCGGGGGCGTCGTTCCACGCTCGTCCCTCCCAACGATTGGTAGAACCGCTCCTCATGGCCGATACCGCACGCGCAAAGACCTTCGTCGTCGACACCAACGTCCTCCTCCACAACCCGAACGCGCTGATGGCCTTCACCGACAACCATGTCGTGATCCCGATGATGGTGCTCGAGGAGCTGGACAAGTTCAAGACCGCCAACAACGAGCTCGGGCAGAACGCGCGCGAGGTCGCCCGCGCGCTCGACCGGCTGCGCTCGAAAGGGAGCCTGCGCGACGGCGTCGAGACCCCGCAGGGCGGCCTCATCCAGGTGCTGCTGGGCCACGACGAGATCGCGGGCATGCTGCCTGGGGTCAACGACAACCGCATCCTCGGCTGCGCGCACATGCTCAAACGCGAAGGCCACAACGTGATCTTCGTGTCGAAGGACATCAACGCGCGCATCAAGTCCGACGCGCTCGGCATCCCGAGCGAGGACTACAAGAACCAGAAGGTCAACGTCGACGAGCTCTATACCGGATGGCTGACCGTGTCGGTCTCGGCCGAGCGTCTCGACGAGATCGCCGTCGACGAGAGCTTCGCGGTGGAGGGCCTGGTTTCGGCCGAAGAGGGGACGCTGGTCGCCAACCAGTTCGTGCTGGTGCGCGACGAGGCCGATCCCGACCGCTACATCATCGGCATCTACGACGCCGACACCAAGACCGCGCGGCGGATCGACGACACCACCGAGGAGCTCTTCGGCGTGTCGCCGCGCAGCCCCGAGCAGCGCATGGCGTTCGAGCTGCTGCTCGACGACCGCATCAAGCTGGTCTCGCTGGTCGGCAACGCCGGCACCGGCAAGACGCTGCTCGCGCTCGCCTGCGGCCTGTCGAAGGTCATCCACGACGACGAGCATTTCAAGAAGCTGCTGGTCAGCCGCCCGATCATGCCGATGGGCAACGACATCGGCTACCTGCCCGGCAGCAAGGACGAGAAGCTGTCGCACTGGATGGGTCCGATCTTCGACAACCTGCATTTCCTGCTCGCCAGCGAGGAGCGCGATCCCGACGAGGTGATCAACCGCCTGATCGAGGAGGAATCGATCACGCTCGAGGCCCTCACCTACATCCGCGGCCGCTCGATCAGCAAGCAGTACGCGATCGTCGACGAGGCGCAGAACCTGACGCCGCACGAGATCAAGACCATCATCTCGCGCGCCGGCCAGGACACCAAGATCGTGCTCACCGGCGACCCGCACCAGATCGACAATCCCTACCTCGACTCAAACTCGAACGGCCTGACCTTCGTCGTCGAGCGCATGCGCGGCCAGCCGCTCGCCGGCCACGTGACGCTCACCAAGTCCGAGCGCAGCGAACTGGCGGGGATCGCGGCGACGCTGTTGTAGACCGTTTTGGGTGATGGGTTATTGGTCCTGCGTTCTATGTTCTGCGTGACTGACTTCTGCTGTCGACCCAGCACCAAGGACGCAGAGCGTAGAACCTTCCCCAACGCCCTCCCGCTTCCCCGCCAAGCGGCGCTGCGCATAGTGACCGTCATCGGCACCCATAGCTCAGCTGGATAGAGCAACCGCCTTCTAAGCGGTAGGTCCCCCGTTCGAATCGGGGTGGGTGCGCCATGATTCCGAGGTCGGTGTGCTCAGCGGCGCCGATCGATGCATGATAGGCCTGCCATGACGCAGCTGCGTCCGCTCATGACCGATGCCCAATGGAGGGACGTCCGCTCCGCGATGCTGTCGTTGGAGCTGCCCCCGCGGCGGCGGACCAGGGACGTGGTCACCGGCCACATCTCGGATTGGGACCGCGGATGGTACTACCAGTTCGCGGTCGACGCGCACAAGACCGTCGAGTGGGTCGAGGTGTGGTGCGACAACGAACGCATCATGACGGCGGCGATCGCGGCGCTGGCGCGGATACCGGTGCCGGTGCAGGTCGAGAAGCAGGTGATCCGGATCATGGGATATGGTCCCGGCGATGACGTCGGCAAGGGCACGAAGAAGCGCGCCCGCACCTGAATCGGGTGCGGTGCGGCGCTGGCCGCGCGGAAGCGGGCGAGCGGCCATGGAGCTGTCGCAGCAGAAGCGGATCGTCCTCGGACTGCTCGCGGTGGTGATGGTCGTCGCGGGGATCGGCGATTCCGTCGTCGCGCGGTGGCACGGCGTCATCGATCTGGTCATGATCCCGCCGGGGTTCTGCTCGATCGACCACCGCTGGCTGACGCAAACAGAAGACCCCGGCTTGCGGCCGGGGTCTTCACGAATTTGGAGGCGCCACCACGATTCGAACGTGGGTGAGGGGAGTTGCAATCCCCCGCGTGACCGCTCCGCCATAGCGCCGGGCGCATCGTAGCGGAGGCGCCTTGCACGCGGCCACCGCGAACGCGCGAGCTTCCACACGGGGCTCCGCGGTCACGGCGCCTCGTATGGATCCCACCCCGGATCCGCGCCCCAACCGCCGCCGTTGAAGACATCATCCCAGCGCGGATCTTCGCCCAGGTAGGTCGCCGAGCGGATCTGTCCGTCCTCGGTCATGGCGAACATCTTGGCGCCCGTCTTGGCGTTGGCCGGCCACGCGTAGGCGATCCACATGCCCTCCTGCGCGTCTGCCGCCTTCGCATCCTTGGGCCGCACGTCGCTGCCGTCCGGCTCGGCGAGCGCTCCCCCGTCAGCGTTCGGCAGGAAGACCGCGTAGCGATATCCGCCGGCCGTGCCGGCCGCGAGGTCGGCAGGGATGAGCGACACCACCGGAT
>JACDEN010000607.1 GCA_013816415.1 Planctomycetota bacterium | reverse complement strand
GCTCCCAGCTCTTTCGCGAGCACCGCCAGCTCGCGCCAGGTGGCGGCGAGACGCTCGCGGTCCCACACCGCGTGGCTCGGCGCGTGGAAGGAGACCTGCGCATTGATCGAGCCGCGCGCGAGGGATCGCAGCTCCTGGCGCATGACCTCCTCGAGCGCGACGTCATGGAGATCCGAGCGCAGATGGATCGCCAGCGAGCGGTTGTTCACCGCCGCGATCTGGACGGCAACCGTGCCGACGGCGGCGGTGGCGGACCCCTGCCCGAACCCGGTCATCGATTGCATGGATCCGTCCTCAAGCGTCGGTGGTGGTCGTGCGGCCGGTCGGGAAGACCTGGGTCTGGCTGCGTTTTCCCAGGTCGAGCTCCTCGCAGAGGATGTCGGCGATGCGCGCGATGGCGCCGCCGGCGCCGAGGCGCTGCCGGAGCAGTGAGAGGTTGCCGTCGCAGGCAGTGCGCGCGTCGCCGTCCCACAGGCGCTCGATGTGCGCGACCAGGCGCGGCACCGTGAGCTGATCCTGCAAAAGCTCGGGACAGACGCGGCGGCCGAGCACCAGGTTGGGCAGTCCGACATGCTGGGTGCGGATGACTCGCCGCGCGATCGCGGCACTGATGCGGTCCATACGATAGGCGATGATGTGCGGCAGTCCGATGATGCCCGCCTCGAGCGTCGCGGTTCCCGAGGCGATGATCCCGACGTGTGCGCGCGCGCAGAGTTCGCGGAAGTGCCCCTCGACCAACGGGTAGTGCGAATGGCGGCGATAGAGATCCATCGGCAGGTCGGGGACCTTGGCGATCACCACCGTCAGCGGACCGAACCGCCGCGCCGCGGCCTCGGCGGCGTGGTGGTAGATCGGAAGCAGGCTGGATACCTCGCGTTCGCGGCTGCCCGGAGCGAGCAGCAGCAGCCGGCTTCCGGACTGGAGTCCGAGTTCGCGCTCGATCGCCTGCCCGTCGAGCGCATTGGGAACCAGGTCGACCAGCGGGTGGCCGATGAAATCCGCCTGGCATCCGAAGCGAGTGAACAGCGGCGGCTCGAATGGGAAGAAGCAGAGCAGCCGGTCGACCGAACGGGCGACCGACTTGGCGCGCCGCGGCTTCCAGGCCCAGACCTGCGGCGCGACGAGGTGGACGATGCGCGTGCCGGTCGCGCGCAGATCCGCGAGCCGGCGGGCGAGCCGCAGGTTGAACCCCGGATAATCGATGGTCAGCAGCACCTTCGGCTTGCGCTGGCGCACCACCTGGGCCATGCGCATGCCGAGCCGGATGAACTGCGGCAGGCGGGCGAGCACGGGGAACAGGCCCATCACCGCCAGGCCTTCGATGTCCTGCTCGACCTCGGCGCCGGCCTTGGCCAGTTCAGGCCCGCCCATCGCGGCGCAGACCAGCTCCGGCTGCCGCCGACGCAGTTCGGCGACGACCGCACCGGCGTAGGCGTCGCCCGACGGTTCTCCCGCCAGGACGAAGACATCGCAGGTGGGGGAGAGGCCCATGCCGCGGTATGCTCGCGGCGAGGCAGACGGTCGCCAGGGACTATTCCGCCTGCGGTGCAACCAGCTCAACGAGCCTGCCGCGATCAGGTATGATCTCGCCCGGACCCTCGGCGGTAACGATCGCAGCGATAGGGTTTTGCGGCCGGTCCACCTTGCTTTGCCCAGGTCCCGGGCACGCTAGACGGCTCCACCCCCGGAGGGCGCATGCCCAAGCTGGTCTGCCAATCCGGCCCGACGGCCGGACATGAGTATCCGCTGACCAAGGATGTCACCATCCTCGGCCGGCAATCAGCCTGTGACGTGCAGATCCATGACACCATGTCGAGCCGCGCCCACTGCCAGGTGCGCCGCGACGGCAAGCTGTTCAGCCTGGTCGATCTCGGCTCGCGCAACGGCACCCTGCTCAACGGCAAGAAGGTCTCTGAACGCCAGCTGTCCTTCGGCGACCGCATCGCCGTGGGCCACGCCGAATACCTGTTCGTCAAGGAAGCCGGCGACGTCGAGCTCAAGGACCTGCTGTCGAAGTACGAGATCCTCGAGAAGATCGGCGAAGGCGGCATGGGCATCGTCTACAAGGCGAACCAGCGCTCGATGGCCCGGGTGGTCGCCCTCAAGATCCTGTCGCCCAAGTACATCTCGAAGCCCAAGTTCGTCGATCAGTTCACGCGCGAGGCGCGCGCCGCCGGCTCACTGAACCATCCGAACATCATCCAGGTCCACGACGTCGGCACCGAGAACGAGATCCACTACTTCTCGATGGAATTCGTCGACGGCCCGACGTGCATGCAGGTGCTGCGCGACAACGGCCCGTTCGGCATCGGCGAGGCGCTCGAGATCGTGCGCCAGACCGCCAAGGCGCTGGAATACGCGCACGGCCAGCGCCTGATCCACCAGGACATCAAGCCCGACAACATCATGCTCAGCTCCGCCAGCTCGGTGAAGCTCGCCGATCTGGGCATCAGCAAGACCTTCGACGAGGTCGCCGCCGAGGAAGGTCCGAAGCGGGTGATGGGAACGCCGCACTACATGGCGCCGGAAGCGGCGCTCGGCAAGAAGATCGACCACCGCGTCGACATCTACAGCCTGGGCGCGACGTTCTACCATCTGCTCACCGGCAAGACGCCCTACACCGGCACCAGCGCCACCGACGTGCTCAAGGCGTACGTCATGGATCCGATGCCGGCGATCCAGGACATCAATCCCGAGACCCCCGACGACGTCTGCGCCCTGGTCGAGCGCATGATGGCCAAGAAGCCCGACGACCGCTACCAGCACGTCGGCGAGGTTGCTGAGGAGGTCCGCCGCCTGCAGGCCGGCCTCGGACTGGGAACGGCGCGCATCGCCTCGAACGAGACCATGGTCC
>JACDEN010000094.1 GCA_013816415.1 Planctomycetota bacterium | reverse complement strand
CGGATGAGCGAGCCGATCGAAGTGGCGTCGTCGCCGTGTGCGATGGATATGGCGCATCGGCTGGCCGAGCAGGGGCGGGCGGTCGATCGCTACATCCATCCGCTCACGATCGGGTCGGTGCGGCTCGAGAACAACCTGTGCCTGGCGCCGATGGCGGGGTTTACCAACGTCGCCTTCCGGCTGATCGCCAAGGAGGTCGGTGGCTGCGGGCTGGTTGCGACCGAGATGGTCGCGGCGCTCGCGCGCACGCAGCCGGTCCATGATGAGCGGTTCCGCGTGCTGACGCGCAACGTCGCTGCCGAGAAGCCGCTGGCGATGCAGGTCTATGGCCGCGATCCCGAGATGTGCGCCGAGACCGCGCGCGCCCTCGACGCCGCGGGCGCGGACATCATCGATCTCAACTGCGGCTGCCCAGTGAAGAAGGCGAAGCAGTCGGGTTGCGGCGTAGCGCTCATGCGCGAGCCCGAGCAGGTTGGACGCATCGTCAAGGCGATGTGCGCGGCGACCGCGAAGCCGGTGACGGTGAAGATGCGGCTCGGCTACGACGGTGCCAACCGCAACATGGTCGAGGTCGCGCGGCAGGCGGTGGACAACGGCGCGGTCGCGCTGTTCGTGCACGCGCGCACCGGCGAGAGCAAACACGGCCAGGCGGTCGACCTCAGCGGCGTCGCGGACGTGAAGCGCTCGGTGCACGTGCCGGTGATCGCGAACGGCAGCATGGACACCGCCGACGCGATCCGTCATGCCAAGGATGACGCCGGCGCCGACGGCTACCAGATCGGGCGTTCCGCCTGCGGCGATCCCTGGCTGTTCCGCAATCTGCTCGCCGACCTCACCGGCGGCCCGCGGTACACGCCCTCGTACGAGGAGCGGCGCCGGCTGCTCGAACGGCATTTCCAGATGATCATGGAGCTCTTCGGCGAGCAGCGCGGCGTGCGCGTCATGCGCAAGTACACGTTCTTCTACTGCAACGGCCTGCCAGGCGTGCGGGCATTCCGCGACCGCTTCCACCGCATCGCGAATCCCGCGGAATTCCACGCGCTCACCGCGGACTTCTTCGGAGGCCTGCAGGAGGGGAGGACCGCAGGAGTCGCCGAGCACCTGACGCTCTTCGACAGCGGTGACGGCGGTTCGGAGGAATGAAGAACCCCGGAGGCATCGCCTCCGGGGTCGGTGGTGGAGATAAGGAGATTCGAACTCCTGACCTGTTCATTGCGAACGAACCGCTCTACCAACTGAGCTATATCCCCGTGACGGTCGTCGTTGTAGTTGCGGAAGGTGGCGATTCCAGCGGCATTCGGCGGGGGTCGATCGGGCTTCGTCCACTTGCAACCACTGATGCGGCCGGGAAAGTCCGGCCCCATCACAAGGAGCCTCCGTGCCCGTCCAACGAACCCTGGTCCTGCTCAAGCCCGATGCCGTCCAACGCGGACTGATCGGAGAGATCATCTCGCGATTCGAGCGCAAGGCGTTGCGGGTGGTGGGCATGAAGCTGATGAAGCCGGCGCAGGATGTCGCGGCCAAGCACTACGCGGAACACAAGGAACGGCCTTTCTTCCCATCGCTCCTGCAATTCATCACCAGCAGTCCGCTGGTCGCCCTGGTGCTCGAAGGCGACGACGCGATCGCCGTCGTGCGTGGACTGATCGGTCCCACCGACGGGCGGAAGGCTCCGCCGGGAACCATCCGCGGCGACTACGCATTGTCGAAGTCGAACAACCTCGTCCATGCCAGCGACAGCCCGGAAAGCGCCGAGCGCGAACTCGCGATCTGGTTCTCGGAAGGCCTGGTCTCATGGAAGCGCTGCGATACCGTTTGGGCCGAAACGGAATGATCCGCTGCCCCGTGGTGTAACGGTAACACTAGAGATTTTGGCTCTCTCATTCTTGGTTCGAATCCAAGCGGGGCAATTTTCCGGCCATCGGCTTTCCGCGAGAGCGCGGCAGTACCTGTACGAGATGCGCTCGGCCACCCGACTATTCGGAGGGTGGCGCGAGCGCGAAGCAGTCAGCCCTGTCCTGCTTCCTCTTCGTCGAGGATCGGCTTGCAGATGAGCGTCTCTGGCTCTATCGGATCCTCTTTGCTGCGCTGAGCCCGGCGCTGGCGCTTCTCGTCGGCGAGCCGCTTCTTGTCCGTTTCCCGCTGGCGTTTTGCGAAGGTCATCGGTCCTCGTTTTCCCATGGGAGTCCTCTCGGGTAGCCCTGGAGTATAGGACGATATCGCGGCAGGAAAGCGCTCGTGCCGCAGGGCTGGTCGCTGCGGCCCGTCGGTGACGGCCGAGCCGGACCGCAACAGTTGAACTGTGGGCCTGGAGGTGACCACCAGGTCTCGCGGAAGGGCCACCGATGCGCGACAGAAGAACGATGGAATGCGTGAAAAACCGCACTGCAGTGGATTTTCTGGTGATCAGGTCGGCGCACCATCGTTGGACGAACGGCGATACCGCGATGGATCCCGCAGCGATCGGCGGACCGCCGGCCATTGCACCATGGCACCAGATCAACTCACGGGCGTTGCGGTCCCTGGGGCGGCGCCCGCCGATCGTCGCTCGGGGGAAGGGGATCCCTCATATCCTGGATCTCGTGGTCCTCGGCCATGCGTCTCTGGACGACGCTATCGACGTGATTGAGCTGGGGCGGGGAAAGTCGGCATTTTTCCAGGCTTTTGCGCGCGAGCAGCGCGAGGTCCCGATCCTTGCCCTCGAGACATCCGATCAGGGCGGCGACCGCCTTCTCGCCATCGATGGAGCCGAGTGCATTGATCGCTGCGGAAGCCGCGCTGCCAGGATCCTTGATCAGTGGAATCAGCGCGTCCACCGCACGTTCATCGCCGATGGCTCCCAGCGCCTCGGCGGCGGCGTAGCGCATGCTCGGATCCTGGTCCTTGAGGAAGTAGGCCAGCTGATCGACGGCATCGACGGCCCGCAACCGGCCCAGCGACGTGATCGCGGCCGAACGCAGCGCCTCATCCTGATCCGCGAGGCAATGCAGCAGCGGGACGACAGCGGCTTGATCGGGAATCTGGCCGAGGCTCCTGGCGCATTCGCGGCGTACCGCTGCGTCGGCATCGTGCAAACCAGCGGCCAGCCCGGCGACGGCGGTCCCATCGCCGCTGAGTCCGAGCGCGCGTGCCGATAGCAGGCGCTTGCTGACGTTGCGGCTGCCGAGACCGTCGACGAGCGCCGGATTCGCGGCCGCGTCCCAGGTCCGCACGCGTTTGAGGAAGAGCGGCTGGAACTGCTCATTCGCCGCGGCGACGGTCAGCGCCTGGGACACGAACGGTGAGCGCTCGACCACGAAGGTGGGCGCGCATGCGGGAAGGGCGAACCACCCGCCGATCAGGGCGACCGCCAGGATCGAAGCCACCGTCGCCACCAGGATGCGATCCAGCCGCGAGGCCGCAGGCAGGGGTTTCGACGCGGGCACCGCCGCAGCGGGACGATTCATCGGCATTTGCTTTGGTACAGGGCCATAAAGAGTGCCATCATCGGTGTTTATATCACAGGAAATGAACGTGACCGGGTGTTATCGGCGGTCTGGCGGCTGTGATCAAAATGGTGTATCATCCTGTTGATGAGCAGCATGAAGTCCCCACGCCCGCAGCGCCCTGGCCAGAGCCGCGCCGCGAATACGCGCACCCAGGCAGTCAGCAAGGGCGCTCCGATCGCCCTCGACCGCTACCAGATCAACCAGTGGCTCGATCATGATCCGCTGTTCCAGGTGCTCACCGTCGACCGCATGGCGTGGATCGATCCCTTCAGCGGGACGATCCTATCGGCCCAGTCCGGACAGCATCGCGACGTGGCGCGCCGCCATCTGCAGAAGAACCGGCCGTGGCTACGCTTCACCCTGCGTGCCATGGAGGACCTGCAGTGCATCCGCTGGGCGCATTACCTGCGCAATGCGCTCGAATCCGAAGGCCGCCTGCGCATCTTCCGCAAGGATGGGCTGTGGCTCAATCCGTTCAGCGGCGAATGGGTGCCCGCGGTCAATCTCGAGAACGGCAAGATCACCCAGGAGACCATGCAGGACATGGCGCGGCAACTGAGCCGCTGCCAATCCGCCGAGTCCGGCAAGATGCTCGATCGGGCGCAGCTCGGCCAGGTCATCCAGGGATCCTCGTCGGTCAGCGATCGTCTGCGCGCAGTGAATCCGAACCGCACCAAGACGCCGTCGCCGGAAAGCGCGCCGTCGCCGGAAAGCATCCAGCTGCCCGAGCGCGAGCTCGAACTGCATCAGGCGCGGCGTGTGCTCGATCGCATGCTGCCTCCGCTGCCGAAGATCGCCGGCTGGGACCTCGCGGTGATCTACCAGCCGCATTCGTTCATCGGCGGCGATTTCTACGAGATCATCCAGCTCGACGAGAGCCGCTACTTCATCGCCATCGGCGATGTGACGGGACACGGCCCAGGCGCCGCACTGGTGGTCGCCTCGACGTTGAAGGCGCTGCGCTACGCGGTGCGGCACCGTGCCGGCGGCGGCGGATTGGCGAACATCGTCAGTACCTTCAATGACGACATCAAGGACATGCTGCTGCGTTCGTGCTTCATCACCATGTTCGCGGCCATCCTCGATGTGTCGGAGCAGTCCCTGACCTGCGTCTGCGCCGGGCACCACCCCGCCATCCTCGCCAGCCTCAAGAGCGACACCACGCTGCGCCAGATCGGCGAGCCTGGGCCCGCGATCGGCGTGATGGATGGCGAGACCTTCCGTGGCCAACTCGAGCCGATATCGATCGAGCTGCATCAGGGGGACACCCTCGTGCTGTTCACCGACGGCCTGTTCGAGGTGTTCGACAAGCAGCAGAACGAGTTCGGACGGCACCGCGTGATGGCGAGCTGCCTGGCGCACATGCAGCTGCCGTGCGAGAAGATGCTGGAGGGCCTGCTCACCGAGGTCCGCGCCTTCGCCAATGGCAAGCTTCCTGACGACACCACCGCTCTGGCCATCCGTCTCGGCGATCCCGAATAGCTGATCGGCGCCTGCAGGCCTTCCTTTCCCGGCGTCTTCCCGTATAGCATCGCCCCCTGGGAGCGAGGCTGCACGACCCATGATCAGCGGCGAAAACACCTCGGTCGATTGGCAGATCCACACCGGCGCGGTGTGCGTCATGCCGATCGGCGCGTACGAACAGCACTCCAGCTTCCTCCCGCTTGCGACCGACACCATCAGCGCCGAATATTTCGCCCGCGCGATCGCCGAGGATCTCGGCGCCGCCCTGCTGCCTGCGCTCCCGTTCGGGACCTCGCTCGAGCACGCCGGCTTCCGCGGCTCGATCTCGCTGCGTCCCGAGACCATGATGCAGATCGTCCGCGACCTCGCGGACGAACTCGAGCGGCAGAATTTCCGCGTGCTGATCCTGCTCAACGGCCATGGCGGGAACTTCTCCCTCGGTCCGGTGGCGCGCGACATCAACCGCATGGACCGGCCGCTGAAGCTGCTGCTGGTCAACCATTGGGAGCACTGGCCCGCCGGAGTCGCCTGCGACAGCACGCACCTCGGCATCGAGGTGCATTGCGGCGAAGGCGAGACCTCGCTGATGCTCGCGCTGCGCCCCGATCTGGTCCGCCCGCAGACCGTCGACACCGCAGCGAACTCCGACGCGCACCCGCTGCAGCAGCGCGACCTCAACACCTTCGGCATGGGCCACTTCAGCCCCGAGGGCGTGGTCGGGTATCCCTCATTCGCGACCGTGGAGAAGGGCCGCGCGATCATCGCCGGTGCGCGCGCTCCACTGCTCGCCCACGTGCGGGACCGCCTGCGCCGCCTGCAGGAACAGCCGCGCTACGCGGGGACCGGCGGCATCGCGGTGCGCATCATGGGCGAGGCGGACATCCCCGACGGCATGCGGCTGAAGGCGCTCGCCGGATGGAATCAGCTCGAGGCGGATTGGCGTCTCTTCCTCGCGGCCAGTCCGGCCGGCTGCTTCGTCGCCGTCCACAACGGCGCGGTCGTCGGCAGTGTCGCCACCATCCGCTACCGCGCGGCCGATGCGACCGAGGTGGCCTGGATCGGCATGGTGCTCGTCGACCCGGAATTCCGCCGCATGGGGATCGGCACGCTGCTCCTGGATCAGGCGCTGCGCAGCGTCGCTGACTGCGCGTCGGTGAAGCTCGATGCCACTCCGGCCGGCAAGGAGGTCTACGTCAAACGCGGGTTCGTCGACGAGCGGCCGCTCACCCGCTTCACGCATGCGTGCCTTCCGGCGCTGCCGGCGTCCCCGAACAGCGACAGCCAGGCGATCGCTGACGCCCAGCTCGCCGAGCTCCTCGCGCTCGACCGTGTGCTGTTCGGATCCGACCGCGGCCGCGTGCTGCGCTTCCTCCATGGCCATGGACCACGCGCCGCGTGCGGCATCAAGCGCGCCGGCAGGCTGGCCGCGTACTGCCTGTCCCGCCCAGGAGCCCATTTCCATCAGATCGGTCCGTGCATTGCCGACACCGTCGACGAGGCGCGCGCCCTGACCGCCGCCGCACTCGCCGATCTCGTCGGACGTCCGGTGGTCATCGACGTCCCAGACGAGCAGCAGGGATTCTCCGCATGGCTGCGCAGTCTCGGCTTCGCCGCGCAGCGGCCGTTCATCCGCATGCATCGCGGCGGCAGCGGGCCGGCCGGCACGCCGGAGCGCGAATTCGCCATCGTCGGGCCCGAGTTCGGCTGATCAGCCCGCGACCGGCTTCACCGTCTTCGGCGTGAACAGGCACTGCCTGGCGACCGGGCAGCGCCAGCATTCGGGGCGGCGGGCGATGCAGCAGTAGCGGCCGTGCAGGATCAGGTAGTGGTGCGCGTTCAGCAGGTGCTTCTTCGGGGTGCGCGCGAGCAGCACCTGCTCGGTCTGCTCCGGGGTCCTGGTCCTGGCGATGCCGAGACGGTTGGCCACGCGGTGGATGTGCGTGTCCACCGCGATGGTCGGATGGCCGAAGGCGATGTTGAGGACGACGTTCGCAGTCTTGCGCCCGACCCCGGGCAGCGCCTCGAGGCTCTCGCGCGAATCGGGCACGTCGCCGCCGTGGCTCTCGATCAGGATGCGGCAGAGCTCGATCAGGTTCTTCGATTTGGCGTTGTACAGCCCGACCGGCCTGATGAACGGCTTCACGCCGTCGACGCCGAGCGCGAGGATCTTCTGCGGCGTGTTCGCGATCGGAAACAGCTGCGCGGTCGCGGCGTTGACCGAACGATCGGTGGTGTGCGCCGACAGCGCGACCGCCACCAGCAGCTCGAACGGGCTGGCGAAGACCAGGTCGGATTTCGGGACGATGTGCGCCGACAGCACGTCCAAGACCTTGCGCACCGCTGCGTCGGTCATCGTCCCGGACCACTGGCCGACCACGGCTGCCACGGCCTCAGTTCCCGAACAGGGGGCGCCAGCCATCCCCCACGAGGTGACAGCTGTTCAGTTCGAGCAGGAACAGGCGCGAGCACTGCGTGCACACCCACGTCCCCTTCACCGGTCGCGCCTTCGGCAGAGGGGCTCCCGGCAGCCGCTGCGACAGCGCGCGATCGTCATCCATCGCTTCGAGCGCTCCCTCGTCGACTCCGGCATGCGCGCGCGCCAGCTGCGCATCGAGGTCACCCGGCGAGGCGATGCGGATGGTCTCGGCGTAGGCATCGCAGCGCTCGCACACGCTAGGTCAGCCTCGCCTCGATCGAGCGCGCGTGGGCCTCGAGGCCTTCGGCGCGCGCGAGCACGATGCCGGCGGGCGCGAGCGCGCGGAAATCCGTTTCGCTGAAATTGATCAGCGAGGTGCGGCGCAGGAAGGTGTCGGATCCGATCCCAGACCACATGCGCGCGGTGCCTCCGGTCGGCAGGGTGTGGCTCGGTCCGGCGACGTAATCACCGATCGGCTCGGGGCTCCACGGTCCCACGAAGATCGCTCCGGCGTGGACCAGCCGCGGGACCAGCGGCTTCGGATCGCGCACCAGCAGCTCGAGATGCTCGGGCGCAAAGCGGTTGCAGATCTCGACCGCCTGGTCGAGGTCGCGGCAGGGGATCAGCGTTCCGAAGCGAGCGATGCTCTCGAGGGCTGTCGCCCGCCGCGCCGGCGGCAGCGCGTCGAGCTGGCGTGCGACCTCGGCCTGGATCCGCGCACCGGCGCCGTCCAGCGCCAGGCAGACCACGGTCGCGAGCACGTCGTGCTCGGCCTGGCTGAGCAGGTCGGCGGCGACGAAAGCGGGGTTGGCCGACGCGTCGGCAATGATCAGGACCTCGCTCGGACCCGCGAGCATGTCGAGGTCGACCCGGCCGTAGGCGGCGCGCTTGGCCAGAGTCACGAAGAGGTTTCCCGGGC
>JACDEN010000606.1 GCA_013816415.1 Planctomycetota bacterium | reverse complement strand
GACGACCAGGGCTGGGCGGCTCCGGTCGCGGGCGGCGCTGCTGGGGTTCGAGCCATGGGCCGGAATTCCGGGGATGCTGGTGGTGCCGGCGCGGGTTCTGGAAGGCGGAGATCGTGCGCGTAGCGACGCAGGCGGACAAGGATGAAAGGAGCGCAACGGTCGGCACCGCTCACACTCGCGCGCGACCCTGACCATGGTGGTACCGGGGATGGCGCGCGGCGTTGGCCCTCGACGCTACCTTCCCGGTCCTGCGAGGTACGCTCGGCGCATGCCCGCACGCCGGAAGGTCTATCAGGTCGAATTCACCACCTCCGCGGGCGTCCGCCTCGAATTCGGCTCGGACGGCTGGCGCGTCCTCAACATCCGCCAGCTCGGCGAGCGCGACCGCGTGCAGGCGCTGGAGCTGCTCGATCAGGTCCAGGCGCTCGCAGAGGCGGCGCTGGTCGAGCCGTTCGATCGCAACCCCCTGCTGACGCGGGCCGAGCACGTCTCGACCAGCCTCGGCCTGCGCATCACCCATCGCCGCTCCAAGGAAGTAAAGGATCCATCATGACCTCAGTCGACCATTCCTCCCCCCGCGCCTCGATCGGGCGCAAGAAGATCGTGTTCGTCGGCGCATCGTACAAGTTCGTGCACCGGGTGTTCCGCGACATGATCCTGGTCGGCGGTTTCCAGGATTGCGAGATCGCGCTCCTGGACATCGACGAGGTGCCGCTGAAGACCGTCGGCGATCTCTGCGAACGCATGGCGCGTCAGCGCAAGACCAACGTCACCATCACCAGGACGCTCGATCGCCCATCGGCGTTGAAGGACGCCGACATCGTGGTGCTGTCGATCACCGTCGGCGGCCGTGAATCCGACATGCGTTCATTCGAGGTGTGCGCCAAGTACGAAATCCCAGTCGGAGTCGGCGATACCCTGGGCCCCGCCGCGCTCGCGCGCAATCTGCGCACCATCCCGGTGATCCGCCAGCTGGTGCGCGACATGGAAGCGCTCTGCCCCAAGGCATTGCTGTTGAACTTCACCAATCCCATGTCGTGCCTGACCGGCGCGGCCGCGCGCATGGGCTCGATCCCGACCTACGGCCTGTGCCATTCCGCTGACGGTCTCGCCGAATACTTCTCGACCATCTTCCACTGTCCGATGTCCCAGGTCGATATGGAGATCGGCGGCGTCAACCACCAGGCCTTCCTCACCCGGCTGCGCATCGCCGGCGTCGACCGCACCGGCGATATCCTCGCGACCTCGGTGAAGGAGGCCTCCGCCACGGTGAAGGACCAGTTGCTCGGCCACGAGGAAGACGTGTCCCTGCAACAGGACGTCTACCGCGTTCTCGGAGTGTGGCCGTCGACCGGTCACACCCACCTCGCGGAATTCTATCCCTTCTTCTTCACCCCGCGGCGCATCGACCACATCAGGCCGGGGCTCAAGGCGATCATGCCGGGCCGGGCCGCCCTCGGACGCATGGAACCGAATCCGCTGCTGCTGAAGTGGGCATATGGGACCGAGCCCGTGGGCGATCTCGACCTGATGACCAACGAGCATGCGCACGAACTGATGTGGACCTGGCTCACGGGCGAACCGTATACTCGCGTAGTGAATGTGCTCAACAGCGGAGAGTACCTCACCGGCGTGCCGAAGGACGCATGCGTCGAGGTCTCCGCCACCATCGCCGGGCGCTCGATGACAGCGAAACCGGTGACGCTGCCGACCGCGGCGCTGTCGTGGGTGCAGCGCTGGACCGCGGTCCACGACCTGACCATCCGCGCAGCGGTGGATTGCGACCGGGCCGCGGCGATGCAGGCGCTGATGCTCGACCCGCACGTGACCGACCTCTACGACATCGCGCCAATGCTCGAGGATTTCCTCACCGCGCTCGAACCGTGGATGCCGCGCGGGTGGTACCGCAGCTGAGCGGTCAACCGGAGCGCTGGGCCTTCGCCAGCGCGCTCGCCGCGGCGAGCGGCACCAGTCCCTCGCGCACAGCCGGCTGCTCGGCAGCGTCGAGGATGCGGCGGATCATCAGGCTCTGATCGCGCTCGACCTGCGCTCGGCCCGCGGTGAAGAAATCCAGGATCGCCGCGGTGGTGTCGTCGAACAGCGCCTTGTCGATCACCGGCACATGGGTGGTGCCGGCCGCCGTGGTCAGCGTCGCCATGAAGGGCGTCTTGCCCTCGGTAGAGACGTTGACCACCGCCGTGCGGCCGCCGGTGAAATCGACGAGCAGCTGCGCGTGGTTGCCGCTGCCGCGCCGCATCACCGCGGTCGCTCCCGCGCCCATGCAGCTGACCACCAGCTCCACCGGATGGATGGCGTATTCGCCGAACGAGCTGCCGCCGCCCCACACCACCATGTGGCGCAGGGAATCGCGCTCCATCGCGGCGACGACGGCCTGGACGTTGGTGTAGCGCAGCGCCGAGGAGGTCTGCAGCGCGACGCCATGGCGGTCGGCCAGGGCGAAGATGGCCTGCGCGGCGTCGATCGTCGGCGCGAAGGTCTTGTCGACATAGGTCGGCTTGCCGAAGGGCACGACGCGCCGGCACAGCTCGAGGTGGGTCTCGGGATTCGACGGGGCGAGCACCATGTAATGGTCGGTCATGCGGTCGAGCGCGGCCGCATCCTCGATGAACGGTACCCCGGTCTTCACAGCCCACTGCCGCCCGCGCTCGGCGTTCTGCGCCCAGCACCCGGAAACCGTGAAACCTCGCGCGGCGAGCGTGGTGGAGATGATGCGATGGAAGGTGTTGGCGTGCCAGTTCTCGAGATCGTGGTCGATGAAGGCGATGCGCTTCGGGGTGGTCGTCATGGCGTCCTCGGGGCGGCAGCCGGGTCGGGCTGCCGCAGACGTCATCATACAC